>CABUZE010000040.1 GCA_902495955.1 uncultured Collinsella sp.
GTGCCAACGCCAGCTGGCGGCAAAACAGCCAAAAGAGACCCGTCCCAAATTGACTGCTCGTGAAAGTCGTGTCCGCGCGCATGGACGGCTCGTGAGCGGGTACATGGCTGTAGTAACATAGCTCTGTCCGCGGGCGCGCCCGCGTTATTGTGAGAAAGGAGCCCCTGTGGCTGTTAACGAAGAGCTGCTTAAGAAGGTTCTTGAGGAGATCCGCCCCAACCTGCAGGCTGACGGCGGCGATATGGAGTATGTGGGCGTCGACGACGAGGGCGTCGTCCAGCTTGAGCTTCAGGGTGCCTGCGCCGGCTGCCCTATGAGCGCACTGACCCTGTCCATGGGTATCGAGCGTATTCTCAAGGAGCACGTACCCGGCGTTACCCGTGTCGAGCAGGTCAATGCCTCCGGCGAGACCGAGGACCTGTACGACGAGTATGCGCCGTTCTAAGATGCGAACGCTGCGGACGTCGTACTCCGCATAGAAGAATCGACCAAATATGCGGCTGCGAGCGAAAGGCCCGCGGCCGCATTTGTATGTAGGGAGTAGGAGGGTCGACATGCTCAACGACTTCTACCATATGCTTGATCCCGTCGCCATTTCGGCGGGGCCCATCACCATCTACTGGTTCGGCTTGGCCGATGTGGTCGGAGCTCTGCTCACGGCGGTCGTCATGTACCGCACGCAGCGTCGCTGGGGTTTCGACATTACGGTCGACGATCTGACGAGCGTCGTGGTCGGTGTGGTCTTTGGCCTTATCATTGGCGCCCGCCTGTTCTACGTCATCTTTTACGGTGATGGCTACTACTGGGCGCATCCGCTCGAGATCTTTGCCACCAATGAGGGCGGCATGAGTTTCCATGGCGGCCTGGTGGGCGGCATCATCGGCGGCGTGCTCGTGTGCCGCATGTACAAGCTCGACGCCTGGACTTTGGCAGACCTCGCGGTCATCGGTGCTCCGCTGGCCTTGTGCCTGGGGCGTTGCGCCAACTTTATCAACGGCGAGCTGTGGGGCAAGCCGACCGATCTACCCTGGGGTGTGGTCTTTGGCGGTACCGCGGGCGATATGCCGCGCCATCCCTCCCAGCTCTACGAGGCATTCCTAGAGGGCATTGTGCTCTTTTGCATCTTGCAGGTGCTCAGCCGCAAAAAACCGCTGCTGCCCCAGGGCACGTTTATGGGCGTGTTTGTGATGGGTTACGGCATCGTCCGCTTCCTCATTGAGTTTGTGCGCGTGCCCGATGCCCAGCTGGGCTATCTGCTGGGCGGCGTCATCACCATGGGTCAGCTGCTGAGCCTGCCGCTCGTAATCGCAGGCCTGGCGCTCATCATCTTCGCCCGACACCGCAATCGCCCCCAGCGCATCTACCTCGACGCCTAGCCACCACATACCACCACAAGGGGGACAGGCACCTTTGTGGTGGTTTTGCCGGGCAACGATGACAGAACCGTAACGTTTCTCATGATAAAACCTGCCAAAATAAACCTGTCCCTTTTTGGCAGGTTTCTAGAAAGGCTATTCGGACTGTGAAGGATTCCGACCTCTCCGCAACGGCTGCGCGCAACGCCGCCCGCATCGTTTGGTTTAAGCGCTATCCCGCCAAGCAGACGCTCATCGCATTTTTGCTCGCCCTGCTGGCGACTACGGCGTTTTCCATCGACCCCGCCCCGGTGTCGAGCAATGCGGTCCTGGCGATCGACCCCAAAGCCTCGGGCATGCTGTACGTGTGCTACGAGGTGCTCCTCTCGTTTGCCGGCCATACCGACGCGGTCATGCTGCTTGCGCTTGCCTGCCTGCTTACGCTGCCGTTTCGCTACGTATTCTTTGGCCGCGGCGACGCCTGGCGTCCCTCGGTGATCCTTCCGTCGCTGTTCTTTGCCGTCTGCATGGTGTTTGGCCGCAGCTACGACCTCATCGATTCGGCCGAGATCGTGCTCGGCGACAAGGCCCGCATCATCTGCGCCTGGATAGGCGGCGTGGGCTGGATGCTCTTGGCGGTCGTTGCCTTCTACCTCGCCTTTGAGTGTCTAGATTGGCTGAGCTCCCGCCGCATTCCGTTTTCGGAGACCCACTTTGGTCGCGTGTGGCGTGTTGCCCACGCCGTGCTCTCGGTCCATCCCTTTGTCGGGCCGTTTCTTGTGCTCATGATTGTCTGGGCGCCCACGCTTATCGCCTCGCTGCCCGGCCTTTTTATGGGAGATACGGGTGCGCAGATTCGCCAGTGGTTCAACTACCCCAACGGCACGAGTGACTACCTGCGTCTGCTTAACCCCAACGTGCTGCTCAACGGCCATCATCCGGTGGTGCACACGGCCATCATCGGCTCATGTGTGCAACTGGGGCTTTCGCTATTCAGCAGCGCCAATGCGGGCCTTGCCATCTACACCTGTGCCCAATTTGTCATCACGGCCGCCTGCATGGCCTATTCCATATCTTCGCTGCGCAAGCTGGGCGTGAGCCTGCCGGTCCGCGGCGTCATCTTGTTGTTCTTTTCATTTATGCCGATGTTCTCCAATTACGCGGCGCTGCTGACCAAAGATGTACTGTTTGCCGACGCGTTTTTAGTGCTGTTGGTGCAGACCGGGAAGCTCGTGGCATGCGGCCTGCCCCGTCGCGATGCCAATGCCGAGCGCGCGGGCGAACAGGCGCCTGTGCTCTTTGCACGCCACGACTGGCTGCTGCTCGTGCTGGGTGCCATGGGTTCCACGTTTTTGCGCAACGGCGGCCTGGTGTTTCCCCTGGCGGCATGCGTAATCGCGGCGGCGTTTTGCGCTTGGGACGCGCACGTGGCTCGTCGTGCAGCCAAGCAGGCTGGTGCTGCGCCTTCGGGCACCACCCCGCGTTTCCGCTGGGTGGGAGTTCTTGCGGTGCTTGCACTCTGCCTTGCCTCTAATATGTACTTCACCAAGGTCTTTATGCCGGCACATGACATCACGCCTGGTTCCAAGCGCGAAATCCTCTCGATTCCGTTCCAGCAGACGGCTCGTTTTGTCCAAAAGCACGACGGCCTCAACTCGGGCGTCAACCCCACGGTTAAGGAGGACGGCACCATCGTGGAGGCTCCTTGCGACGGTTTGGTGACCGACGAAGAGCGTGCTGTGATCGACCGTGTGCTCAAGTACGAGAATCTGGGCCGCCGTTACAACCCGGATAAGTCGGACGCCGTCAAAAATTGCTTTAACGAGTACGCCTCGCAGGAGGACATCAAGGCCTATTTTAAGGTGTGGGCCCAGATGTTCAAAAAGGACCCCGAGTGCTATATCTCGGCGCTCGTCAATAACTACTACGGGTACTTCTATCCGAGCGCTCGCGATGCGTGGGTCTACAGCACGGCGCGCAGTGCCGAGATCATGGCGAAGCCCGATAACCTCAAGTACTTTGACTTCCATCCGGTCGACAGCAAAGCCGTGCGCTGGTGCGACCACCTGATTAACCTGTACCGCGTGGCGGTGCAGCGCATTCCGTTTATCTCGCTCACCATGAGTTCGGCCACCTATGTGTGGATCATGATCGTCGTGGTGGTCTACCTGTTGCGCCGCCATTCGTGGCGCGCGCTGGCCATCTGGATACCGCTGCTGGGTGTGCTCGCTGTGTGCCTGATTGGCCCATGTAACGGGTCGACCTACATGCGCTACCTGTACCCGGTCATTGCATGCATGCCTTTCGCCATCGGCGCCACGATCACCCGCAGCGACCGCCTGTGGACCTAACCAAAGATTGGCGCATTGGGGTCAGGTTGCTTTGTGCCAAGGGGCTGCATCATCACGACGCCTTCATTTTGGGGTTTATCTTGCAGGCCGGTAGGTATATCATAACGACGTTTGTTTATATTGCCCGAGCATTCGCGCTGGGCTTTAGGTCGAAACCGATAGGAGACACGTATGTCCGGACACTCTAAGTGGGCCACAACCAAGCATCGTAAGGGCGCGCAGGACGCCAAGCGTTCCGCCCTCTTCTCCAAGCTCAGCCGCAACATCACCGTTGCTGCCCGTCTCGGCGGCGACCCGCTGCCCGAGAACAACGCCAGCCTCGCCGCTGCCGTTGCCAAGGCCAAGGCTCAGTCCATGCCTAAGGACAAGATCAAGTCCGCTATCGATAAGGCCTTTGGTTCGGGTGCCGATGCCGCCGTCTACGAGAACATCGTGTACGAGGGCTACGGTCCCGCCGGTGTCGCCGTCTACGTCGACTGCCTGACCGACAACCGCAACCGCACCGCCGCCGATGTCCGTTCCGCCTTCTCCCACGCCGGTGGCAACCTGGGCACCTCCGGTTCCGTCGCCTTCCAGTTTGAGCGCAAGGGCCAGATCGTCGTTGCCAAGGAGGTCCTGGACGAGAACGCCAAGAAGGAGACCATGATCGCCAACGGTGCTGCCGGTGACGAGGATGAGTTCATGATGGCCATCGCCGAGGCCGGTGGCGAGGACTACGAGGATGCCGGCGAGGAGTGGATCGTCTGGACTACTGCCAACGAGGTCATGGCTGTCTCCAAGGCGCTCGAGGAGCAGGGCGTCCAGGTCAAGGGCTCCGAGACCACCATGGTCCCGACCACCCCGCCCGAGGTCTCCGGCGCCGACGCCAAGAAGGTTCAGCGCCTCATCGACCGTCTTGAGGAGCTCGACGACGTCCAGGATGTTTACAGCACCATGGACATGACCGACGAGGTCATCGCTGCCCTCGAGGAGGAGTAGCGCCCGCACGGGTTAAGCCGTGCATATCTGGGCATAATGAAGCGAGCATGCAAGCCTCGTGGAATAGATGAGCCGGATCCGCGTGCGTAGAGCACCGGACCCGGCTCTTTTATAATGATGCGAACCGTTTTGCATTTCGAGAGCCGAGATTTGAAGGGAGCGCCACGTGCGCGTACTCAAACGAGCCCTAGCGATTGTGTATCTTGCCGCCGCCATCGTGGCGCTGGGTACGCTTGTCTGCCAGTTTTGGGGGCCGTATACGTATCGCTTTATGCTGCTGATGCGCGACCCCATGCCGCGCATTGTCGTGACGGCATGCGGCGGAGTTGTGGCGATCGGCGTGCTGGTAAGCTTCTTCCGCCTGATGTTTGCTCGTCGCGAGCCGTCCTGCGTGCATCCGGCGGGGGAGCGCAATATCGAGGTTACCCTTGCGGCGCTTTCTTCGTGCGCTCGCACTGCGGCAGAGCGCGACGATCGCGTGATGGTCGAGCATGTCGAGGCCCGCGTCCAAGGCTCCGACGATTCGCACGTCCGATTTAAGGTCGAGGCTATCGCGCTTGACGATAAGGACGTGGCATCTCTGGCTACTGCGATGCAGCGGCGCATCGAGGAAGCTTGCGACACCATGCTTGGCACGCCGGGCACGACCGCACGCGTTCGTTTTTTGCCGTCCAAGACTACCGTCCAGACCGTGGAGGTTTCCGGTGAGTGATACCAATCAAGATAAGACCGCTCGTACGCCGCGCCTGACGATTGACCAGAGCGCCACGCCGGCGAGCGAACCTGTTGATTCCAAAGCAGAGGCAACTGAGTTACAAGACGCGGCAGCCGCGGATTTTGACGAGGCTATGGGTCTCATCAAGGGTACGGGCGCTGCCATCTGGAGCTATGCTGTGCGTCATCCCAACACCACGCTCGGTGCCGTCGCTGGCTTTATCCTCGCCGTGTTGGTGCTCACGCTCGGCCTGTGGGACACGCTCGTCATTGCATTTTTCGTGTTGATCGGCGCTGTGATCGGCCAAATTCGCGACGGCGAGAACGGGATCGTCAACTTCTTCGGCCGTCTGTTTAGCGGCCGCTAATATGTATTCGACTGTCGCATCTGCGGCAGGCATAAGGAGGAACCATGGCTTTTAATACGAAGGTCGATGTAGCCGATACCGAGCTCGAGGAGAACGAGGCGGTCGTCGCCGAGGCCGAGGACGTAACGCTCGAGGATGAGGCGCTCGTCGAGGCCGAGTCCGATGTGGATGAGGATGACGAGGAAGCGGACGAGTCCGAGGACTCGCTGACCTATTCCAACGGTGTGATCGAGAAGATCGTTGCCATGGCCACCCGCGAGGTTCCGCACGTTCTGGGCATGAAGGGTAACCTCATGCACTTTGTGCAGGAGCAGTTTGGTGCCGAGAATCTGACCAAGGGCGTGACGGTCGAGGTCACCGATGACAATCGCGTGGTCGTCAACATCTCCGTCATCATCGAGTACGGCGCCTATGCGCCCGCGATCTTCGACGATGTCAAGGCACGTGTCACTGAGCGCCTTGCCGCGATGACCGGCCTTGAGGTGGCGGGTGTCAACCTGCGTATCGAGGACGTCATCACCCCCGAGGAGTACGAGCACCGCACCAGCCAGCACGAATAACCTTCCAAAAAGGGACAGGTTTGTTTTGGCAGGTTTTATCTGCGAAAACGTTAAACGGCCGACCGCGCAAGTAAAAGCGTGGCCGGCCGTTATTTGTATGCCCCCCGATGTAGGCATACCGCTCGTCTAACTAGGGGTTGCAATCGTTGCGTTCCGCGTTACCCTAATGGGCGCATTGTTTCCAAATTGTTAACGAGGGGTTGCCGTAATGGCTGACGAGCACGAAACAGAAAGCCAGGCATGGGCGATTGAGGCCGCCGCGGCAGAGGCGGCATCGCGAGCTGCCGAAGAGGTACATCGTCCTCCCGTGGTGCCGATGGAGCGCGTGGTCGATCGCACCGATATCGAGCGCGGCGAGCGTGCCGGCCAAAAGCGCAGCCAGGAGCCGGGCTTCCCGCGCTTTTTCGCCGAGCTCAATCTGGGCCTGATTCTTACGGCCTTCGCCATCGTTGCGTTTAAAACCCCTAATCATTTTGCTTTTGGCGGCACCTCGGGCATGTCGGTCATTCTGTCCACGCTGTTCCCGACCCTGCCCGTCGGCGTCTTTATGTGGATCATTAACGCGGTTCTCGTCGTTTTGGGCTTTATCTTTTTGGAGCGCAAGGCAATCCTGTGGAGCGTCTTCGCCTCGTTTGCGCTGTCCGCCTATGTTTCGCTGTTTGAGCTCTTTATTCCGACCGATGTCTCTCTGACGGGTGATATGTGGCTCGACCTGTGCTTTGCCGTCATCCTGCCGGCGCTTGGCAGCGCTATTGTCTTTGACATCGGCGCCTCGACGGGTGGCACGGACATTCTTGCCATGATCCTCAAGCGCCGCACGACGCTCGA
>CABUZE010000041.1 GCA_902495955.1 uncultured Collinsella sp.
CCGAGCGCCACGGCCGAAAGCGAAATCACCGGGATCTCGGGGTGGCCGCTCTCGCGCAGTGCCTTGCGGATGAGTGCGATGTAGTTGGTGGCACGGCAGCCGCCGCCGGTCTGGCTGATAACCACGGCCGTCTTGGACAGGTCGTACCGACCGCTCTCGATGGCCTCCATGATCTGGCCCGTCACCAGGATCGACGGATAGCAAATGTCATTGTTCACATAGCGCAGGCCGGCCTCGACGGCATCGTGATCGGTCGAGGGCAGCAGCTCCAAGTTGTAGCCAGCACCACGGAACACCTCTTTGACCAGGTCAAAGTGGATCGGCGCCATCTGCGGGCACAGGATGGTGTAGCCCTCGTCGCGCATCTGCTCGGTAAAGGGCACCTTGGGCCATGCGGTCGAGGCGCTCTCACGCTGCGCCTCGAACGTGTACTTGCGGCTCGCAAACGCGGGAGCATCCGTGGAGGGAGCCACCGGCGCGGCATCGCCCTGCTCGTAGGCCTCGCCCGCGGCCATGGCCTCTGCCAGGCGCTCGGCCTCCTGGTCCTTGAGCGCGGCCATGAGCGAGCGAATGCGGATGCGCGCGGCACCCAGATTGGACACCTCGTCGATCTTGAGCACGGTGTAGATCTTGCCGCTGGCCTCCAGGATCTCCTGCACCTGGTCGGTGGTCAGAGCGTCCAGGCCGCAGCCGAAAGAGTTGAGCTGGATCAGGTCCAGGTCGTTGCGCATCGTCACAAAACGGGCGACGGCGTACAGGCGGCTGTGGTACATCCACTGGTCAACGACGCGAATCGGACGCTCGGGCTTCACCAGGTGCGCAAGCGAATCCTCGGTAAAGACCGCAAAGCCAAAGCTCGAGATAAGCTCGGGCAGGGAGTGGTTGATCTCGGGGTCGTTATGGTAGGGGCGGCCGGCGAGTACGATGCCGTGGCCGCCGTGGTCCTCGACCCACTTAAGAGCCTCCTCGCCCATGGTCTGGATATCCTCGTGGAAGCGCGCATCGGCCTCAAAGGCAGCGTTGACGGCGGCATCGACCTCGGAGCGCGTGATCTTGGGTCCACGCACGCGACCGCGACCGGCCTCAGCATCGGCCACACGGTCGACGGCGAGCACCTGATACAAGCGGCGCTTGAGCTCGGTCTTGTCGTGATAGGGCACAAACGGATACAGGAACTCGATGTTCTGCTCGCGGATCTCGTCGATATTGAGCGCCAGCGCCGTGGGGTAGCTCATGACGATGGGGCAGTTATAGCAGTTGCCGGCGGTCGGGTCCTCCTTGCGCTCCCAGCGCACGCACGGCATCCAGATGAAGTCGACGTCACGGTCGATGAGGTTCATCACGTGGCCGTGGCTCATCTTGGCCGGATAGCACACGCTCTCGGACGGCATGGACTCGATGCCCGCCTGGTAGGTCTTTTTGCTCGACTGGTCGGACAGCTGCACGCTAAAGCCCAGGCGTGTAAAGAACGCGTGCCAGAAGGGGTAGTTCTCGTACATGTTGAGTGCGCGCGGGATGCCGACGGTGCCGCGCGGGGCCTCGTCGGGGCTCAGCACCTCGCGGTTAAACAGCAACTCGTTTTTCTTTTTGAAGAGGTTGGGGGCCTCGGTCTTCTGCTTTTTGTGGCCGGCGCCCTTCTCGCAGCGGTTGCCGGTAATGAAGCGCCTGCCGCCGCCAAAGTCGTTGACGGTAAGCTGGCAGTTGTTGGAGCAACGGCCGCAACGGACATGCTTTTGCGTCACGGTGAGGTGCGCGATGTCCTCAGCAGAAAGAATGGTCGAAGTGCCGTCGGCGCCGGCGCGATCGCGGGCGAGCAGGGCCGCACCGTAGGCGCCCATGCAGCCGGCGATGTCGGGACGCACGGCGTGAACGCCAGTGAGCTGCTCAAACGCGCGCAGCGTGGCATCGGACATAAAGGTGCCGCCCTGAACAATCACCTGGCTGCCGATCTCCTTGGGATCGCGCAGCTTAATGACCTTGAACAGAGCGTTCTTGATGACGGAATAGGACAGGCCGGCCGCGATGTCGCCCACCGTGGCGCCTTCCTTTTGCGCCTGCTTGACGCGCGAGTTCATAAAGACCGTGCAGCGACTGCCCAGGTCGACCGGGGCCTTGGCATGGATGGCGGCGTCGGCAAATGCGCGCACGTCCATGTTCATAGAGACGGCGAAGCTCTCGATAAAGCTACCGCAACCCGACGAGCAGGCCTCGTTGAGCATGATGTGCTCGATAACGCCGTCCTTCACGCGCAGGCACTTCATGTCTTGGCCGCCAATGTCCAGAATAAACTCGACGCCGGGCAGGAATGCCTTGGCGCCGCGCAGGTGCGCGACGGTCTCGATCTCGCCGGAGTCGGCCTTGAGGGCCTCGATGAGCAGCGCCTCGCCATAGCCCGTGGTGGTCACGTGGCCGATGGTGCAACCGGCGGGGATGTGGTTGTAGAAATCGGCCATGATGACCTTGGCCGTGCCTAGGATGTCGCCGTTGTTGTTGCCGTACCAGGTGTGCAGCAGCTGACCGTCCTCGCCCACGAGCGCGGCCTTCATGGTGGTGGAGCCGGCGTCAATGCCGATGAACACGCGTCCGGTGTAGCCGTCGAGCTTGCCCTTAGGAACGACTTCCTGGTCGTGGCGGGTCTTGAACTCGGCAAAGTCCTCGTCGGTGGCAAAGAGTGGATCCAGACGCTCAACCTCGGCACCCTGCGTGTCGCCCAGAGCATCGATGGCCTCGATGAGCTGCGGGAACGTGCTGAGTTTATTGGACTCGTGCGCCATGGCGGCGCCGCTCGCCACAAACAGGTGAGCGTTTTGGGGCACGATACGGTGCTCCTCGTCCAGATTGAGCGTGAGGTAGAAGCGGTGGCGCAGCTCGGAGAGATACTGCAGCGGGCCGCCCAGGAAAGCGACGTTGCCGCGGATGGGACGGCCGCACGCCAGGCCCGAGATGGTCTGGGTCACGACGGCCTGGAAGATGGAGGCGGCCACGTCCTCGGGGCGGGCGCCCTCGTTGAGCAGCGGCTGCACGTCGGTCTTGGCAAAAACGCCGCAGCGGCTAGCGATGGGATAGATGGTGGTGGCGTTGGCCGCGAGCTCGTTGAGGCCGCTGGCGTCGGTGTGGAGCAGGGTTGCCATCTGATCGATGAAGGCGCCCGTGCCGCCGGCGCAGGTGCCGTTCATGCGCTGCTCGATGCCGTTGTCGAAGTAGATGATCTTGGCGTCCTCGCCGCCCAGCTCGATGGCGACATCGGTGGCCGGGATGAGGGTCTCGACGGCACGCTTGCTGGCGATGACCTCCTGGACAAACTCCAGGTCGAGCCACTGGGACAGCAGCAGGCCGCCCGAGCCGGTAATGGCGCAGGTCATCTGGGCCGTCGGCAGCACGGTCGCAGCGCCCTCGAACAGGTCGCGGGCGCAGGCGCGGACGTCGGTGTGGTGGCGCTGGTACTTGGCGTAGACGATCTGGTTGTCGTCGTTGAGCACGGCGAGCTTAACGGTGGTGGAGCCCACGTCGATGCCCAGGTGCAGGTTGCCGTGGGCGGCCTCGGGGTTGAAAATCGCGCCTTCGGGGGCCTGAGCGGCGGCTACGGGCTCAGCAGCGGCGGCGGGCTCGCTGACGACGGACGTCTCCCCTGCCACGTTCTTGGCATCGGCAACTGCCTCGGCAACTTTCTCGGCAGCCGCGGTCGCGGCCTTCTGCGCGGCGTCCACCACGGCGGGCGCGGCCTCGCGTGCGGCAGCGACCACACGGTCTTTAATGCCCTCGACGAGTTTGCTCATTGTCTCTCCTCTTAGTTGTTGGACTCGACGGTTGCGGCGGTGTCGACCGCGTCCTCGAGCTGCAGATTCAATAGCTTCATGCCGTATTCCGGCACGTTGATATCGATAGGTTGACCATACAGGTCGCCGGGGCGCACAAAGGCGATGACCGTCATAATGCGCGCCATGGTCTCGGGCGATTCAGAAAGGTCACGCTCAAACCAACGTTGGATCATGCCGACCTCGGCACTCACGACATAGGTGACGTAGTAGTCAAAGAAGGTGCCCAGCGCCAAGCCCAAAATGCCCGTCTGCGCACGCGGCACCACGGCCTCGCGTGCGGTATCGATGATCTTTTTAATAAAGGCGGGGTCGCCGCCCGGGCCCAGCAGGGCCCCGATAAGGTCGCGATTAGCCGCAAGATAGCGAAGCAGCTCAACCGAACCGGGTGCCGGCTCGAGCTCGTCGATATTGCGGTAAAGATCGGGTAATTGAGCTGCGGTGATAAGCTCCACCCGCTCGCGAATCTCGGCAAGCAGGCCGTCCTCGATCTGGCTGATAAAGTCGGGGATATCGCGGTAGTGCGAATAGAACGTGCGGCGTGTAAGACCGGCGCGCTCGGTGAGCGACGCGACGTTAATGCGCGAAAGGTCGCCGCTTTCGGCAAGCTCGCTGGCAAGTGCCTGGCGAAGGGCACGCTGCGAGCGAAGGGACCGGCGATCGCATTTCTCGAGCTGGGACAAGCGTCCTCCTTGTTACTCAACCTGTGCGCTATTGCACAGTGCGAGTATTATTGCACACCGTGTGCATCAACACGTAAAGGCAATATTTGGAATGTGACAAAGGGCAGTCCCTTTGTCACATTCAGCGACCGCCTAGGTTGTGCCAGTTGTGCCTGGCTTTTGGAGCGGCATTGCCGATTGTTCAAAATGTCATTCGTGGGTAGAATAGTGTCGACGGCAGCCCAAGTTCTGGAAAGCTGGGCAGCGCCGTTGCTTGGATTAAGGGGTCAACGCCTTAGCGGCGGCGACCCCTTTAATATGAGAAAGCCATTGTCAATAGGCGTGTTTGTTCGAGCCCGGTTTTAAACCGGGCTTTTTCGTTTCCCGTCGGGAGGGCCCGCGCACGCTGCACGTTTAGTCGACGCTTGCCTGGCAAGCTAATATCCGCGGGCTCTTGCGGGCGCGCTGCCGGCGGTCAGCCCGGTATGTCCGCGCACCCCACCGCATTTCGATTCTCCGTCCGGCGCGCTCGTCCGAAACCAGTCTTGTTCACGGGCGCGGCCCTTGGGCTGCCCAAAAAGGGTTCGTGAACGCGCGCCGGCGATGCGTCGAGGCGCGGGCCCTCCCGGCGGGAGGCTTGTTGTCCGACGGGGTCAGCTGAGGGTCCCCTCCGCCCGGCGCCCGATCTCCCAGACCCAGCAGGCGAGCTCGCGCGCGACGGCGGCGTTTGCCTTGCACGAGCTCTTGCCCGCCGCCGCCAGCGCCTCGCGGCGGCGGCAGAGCCTGGCGGTGCAGGCGTCGGCGCGCGCCCGGATCGCCGCGGGGACGTCCGCGCCGGGTGCCGGGGCCTTCGGGCGGGGCGTGCACGTCAGGTAGTGCCACGCCGACTCCACCAGTGCCGTCCTGGCGAGCCGGTTGCCCGTCTTGGTTATCCCGCCGCGCCGCTCGGTCTCGCCGCTCGAGCGCTCCGACGGGACCAGCCCGCACCAGCTCGCGAAGGCCGGGGCCGTCCGGAACCTCGTGAAGGAGCCCGCCTCGGCTGCGAGCCTGAAGGCCGTCAGGGTGTCGATTCCCTTGATGCAGGAGAGCGCCTCGACGGCCGGGCGCCACCGGTCGGTCCGGGCGAGGGCGAGCACCTTCTTCTCGAGCTGCCGGCGGTCCGACTCCGCGCACCTCGCGGCCGTGACGTAGTACTCGAGCACGTCGCGCTGGGGCCCCTCGAGCCTGATCCCGGATATCCACCTCCAGTGGGCGCGCGTCCAGGACCCCTTCCTCGTCCCGTCGGCGTTGCGCTCGTCCCAGACGTGGCCCAGCCTGATCAGGAACATGTTGAGGCGCTGCCTGGCGCGGCGGTACTCCGCCGTGGCGTCGTCGAGGGCGCGGTCGAGGTCCCGGGCGGCCTCGACGGCCGCATCGGGCAGCGGGACCTCCACGATGTTGTGGGTGGCGAGCATGCGGGCGATGAACTCGGCGTCGCGCCGGTCGTTCTTGCGGCGCGCGTCCGCCGCCGGCCTCTGCATCTTGGAGACGGCGGCCACGGCGCAGTCGAGGCCGAGCGCGCGCAGCTCGCGCGCCATGTGGAAGCCGGTGGGGCCGCTCTCGTAGCAGGCCCTGGGCTCCTCGAACCCGAGGGCCCACTCCGCGATCTCGGCGGCGTCCGTCCCGAAGTCACGGTGCACCACCTCGCCGGTGAAGGGGTTGAACGCCGCGGCGGCGACCGATCGCGCGTGGACGTCCAGGCCGATGGAGGTAACATGGGGCATGGGAAGCCTCCTCCCCGCAGGTGCGGTAAGGGCTACCGCACGGGCCGATACTCAAAGCCCATTGTGGCATCCCGAGCCCGCGGAAAGAAGCTGCGCCGCGGGGGAGGCGACCCAAATGGCTTTCTCATATCGTCTTACGTTGCTTCGAACGTTGCTTGAGTGCCTCGGAAAGCCCGACGAGCGCCGTGGAGAACGAGACCAAAGCGGTCAGAAGTCTCACGAAATCAATCAGATCGGTCATGGGCATCACCTCCCATCAGATGGAGGGCGTTGCCCGGCACATGGAACTGCCGCCAACGATACCGATTCTATCAAAACTTAGTTATATATACGAATATATGTTCGCATGCCAAAGGTGCAGGGTTCTCGTGAAAAAGGGGCTGTCCCTTTGTCACATTATTCGATGACGGTGCGGGAATTTTGCTTGTGCATGGTGGCGAGCATGTGTTTGGGGACGGCGTGGACCATGCAGCTGCCGATGGTCGCGCTCGCGGCGGCCTTGGCGGCATCGCTTGCGTTTTTGGTCGCGTAGCTGTGGCGGAAGCGTTTGAGCATGGCAATGTCGTTGCCGCCGTCGCCGTAGACCGCGACCTCGTCCTCGGCAATACCGTAGTAGCCCGCCAGCCACGCCACGCTCTCGCCCTTGTTGCACGCCACGTCCGTGATCTCGAACATCACCGGATCGAACGGCGCGTTGACCACACGGTCCGATCGCTCAGCCAAATATGCCTTAAGGTCGCGCTCCAGCTCGGGCGAGGTCACGCGGCAGTTGATTTTGCACACGTCATGACGCAGGATGTCACCGATCGACTGGTCGAAATACTGTTCCTCGTGATACCCGCCACGTGCACGCATGCCGCGCATCACGATGCGCTTGATATGACTGTCCTTTTTAAAGCCCGC
>CABUZE010000042.1 GCA_902495955.1 uncultured Collinsella sp.
CGCGGCTGCGCCCGCGGCTGGCGTTTTTGCCAGGCCGGCATGACGTAGCGCCCGGTGCGCGAGCGCTCGGCCGACCAGATCGTCTCGTCGGTGATTCAGGGTCTGGAAAAGACCGGCTATGACGAGGTGTCGCTGACCTCGCTCTCCACGACCGACCACTCCTGCATTCGCGACGTGCTCGGCAGGCTCAACCGTCGCCTGGAGGATACGGGTATTCGCGTGTCTATTCCGTCGCAGCGCCTGGATTCGTTTGGCGTGGATATGGCCGAGTCGGTCGCCGGCGAAAAGAAGGGCGGCCTGACGTTCGCGCCCGAGGCCGGCAGCCAGCGCATGCGCGACATCATTAACAAGAACGTGACCGAGGAGGACCTGGACCGTGCGGCCAAGGCGGCCTTCGAGGCCGGTTGGAACCGCATGAAGCTCTACTTTATGATGGGCCTTCCCGGCGAGCGCGACGAGGACATCGTGGCCATCGCCAATCTGGCCGATCACGTACTGGAGCTCGGTCGTTCCGTGGTGCCCAAGGCTCGTCGCGGCTCGAGCTCGGTGGCGATCTCGGTTTCGGTCTTTATCCCCAAGGCTGCCACGCCGTTCCAGTGGTGCCCGCAGCTCGACTACGACGACGTCAAACGTCGCCAGAAGCTGCTTGTCACGAGCGTTCGCAACCGTGCCGTCCGCGTGCATTACCACGATGCCGAGACTTCGCTCATCGAGGCCGCGCTGTCCCGCGCCGGTCGCGACATGACGCCCGTCATCATCGATGCTTGGCGCTCGGGCTCCCGCTTTGACGCCTGGGTAGAGCATTTCTCGCTCGATAACTGGAAGGAGGCTGCTGCCAAAAACGGCATCGACCTCAATGAGCTTGTGCACCTGCCCTACGAGTTGGACTGGCGCCTGCCGTGGGAGCATGTGAGCCCCGGCTGCACGCGCGGCTTCCTCGAGCTCGAGTACCGTCGCTCGCTCGAGGGTGTCACGACTCCCGACTGCACCCGCACGTCGTGCACCGGCTGCGGGATCTGCCCCACGCTCCACGCCAAGAATGTATTGATGGGTGATCGCGCATGAGTGAGCGCCTGACCGACAACCCCTCGCTCTTTAGGCTTCGTGTTCGCTATGGCAAGCGCGATCGCCTTAAGTACCTGGGCCATCTCGAAGTAATCCATACCATTGAGCGCATCGTGCGCCGTGCGGGACTTCCCTATGCCGTCACGCAGGGCTTCTCTCCGCACATGCGCGTGGGCTTTTCTTCGGCGCTACCGGTTGGTACGTCGTCGACCTGCGAGTGGTATGACCTGTTTATGACCGAGTTCGTGGCGCTCGACGAGGCGTTTGGACGCCTGGCTGCGGCGTCTCCGGCCGATTTGGCGCCTATCGAGGCGGCGTACATCGACGTGCGCACGCCGGCGTTGACGGCGCAGCTCACGCGCCTGTCGTATCGCATCGACCTGCACTTGGATCCCGAGGCGCCCGTAAGCGCCGATGAGGTGCGTCGTGCGATCGACACGCTGCGCGCGGACCATGGCATCGACTACGCGCGCGGCAAAAAGAGCAAGCGCTTAGATTTGGATCACACGCTCGTGGGCTATGAGCTCACGGCGGGGGAGCGCCCGGACCATTTGGTGCTCATGCTCGACACCCATGCCGACAACGAGGGCTCCATGCGTCCGGAAATTTTGCTTTCTGCGGCTGATGTTTTGTTGCAGGGCTTGACCCCGGGCGTGGATGCACCTATTGTTTCCACCGGTATGCAAGACCTCGTGACCATCTGCTCCTACGATGTCGAGCGTCAGAATCAAGCATGCGAGGACGACGAGGGCCGACTCGTCAGCCCCATACCTGTGCGAACTTGTGGATTTGCTCCACATACTCGTTGACGGGGGTATTTTCGCCTGCTACTATATTCGGCTGTTGCACTAACTGATGCATGAAGGGCAAGTAAACATGTACGCAATCGTTAACACGGGCGGCAAGCAGTACAAGGTCGCCACCGACGATGTCATCACCGTCGAGAAGATCGAGGGCAATGAGGGCGACAAGGTCACCCTGCCGGTTATCTTCCTCAACGATGGTAAGAAGATCGTCACCGATCCCGACAAGCTGGCCAAGGCCAAGGTTACCGCTCAGATCGTTGAGCAGTTCAAGGGCGAGAAGCAGCTGGTCTTCAAGTTCCACAAGCGTAAGCGCTATCGTCGTCTGAAGGGTCACCGTCAGCAGCTCACCAAGCTGAAGATCGTGAAGGTCCAGGCTACGTCCCGCGCCAAGAAGGCTGTCAAGGCAGAGGCTGAGGCTGTTGCCGAGGCTCCCGTCGCCGAGTAGATTACACTCGTAACGAAAGAGTAGGTATACACAATGGCACACAAAAAAGGACTCGGTTCCTCCCGTAATGGCCGTGACTCCCGCGGTCAGCGCCTTGGCACGAAGCGCTATGCCGGCCAGACGGTAACCACGGGCACGATTCTCGTCCGTCAGCACGGCACGCACATCCACCCGGGTGAGAACGTTGGCCGTGGTAAGGACGACACGCTGTTCGCGCTGGTCGACGGTACCGTTGAGTTCCACAAGGGTATCAAGCACAGGGTCAGCGTACGCCCGCTCGCGAACGCGTAATTCACCCTTCATAGAGCACATATGTGGGAGACACTTGAGTTTTAGGATTCAAGGGTCTCCCTCTTTTTTGTAGGAGGCGATTCTGTTGTCACAGTTCACCGATATCAGCCGCATTAACGTGTGCGGCGGCGACGGCGGAGCCGGATGCATGTCGTTTAGGCGCGAGGCATTTGTCCCCAAGGGCGGCCCCGATGGCGGCGACGGCGGTCGTGGCGGCAATGTCGTCATCCAGGCCGATGCTCAGCTGTCTTCGCTGATCGATTACCGCTTTAAGCATCACTTCCGCGCCGAGCGCGGCACGCACGGGCAGGGTGCCCGTCGTAACGGTAAGAGCGGCGAGGACCTGATTCTCAAGGTCCCTATGGGTACCGTGGTACGCGAGCTCGACCCCGAGACGCAGACCCCGATGTTCGAGATTGCCGACCTGGTGCATGATGGCGAGCGCGTTGTCGTGGCGCCCGGCGGTGCCGGCGGCCTGGGCAACACGCACTTTGTGACGTCGGTGCGCCGCGCGCCCGCGTTCGCTCAGCTGGGCGAGCCGGCCGAGGAGCACTGGATTGAGCTCGAGATGAAGCTTATGGCCGATGCCGCGCTCGTGGGCTTTCCCTCGGTGGGTAAGTCATCTCTCATCGCGCGCATGAGTGCCGCCCGCCCCAAGATCGCCGACTACCCGTTTACCACGCTCGTGCCGAATCTCGGCATGGTGCGTGCCGGCGAATATTCTTACGTCGTTGCCGACGTCCCCGGTCTTATCGAAGGCGCGAGCGAGGGCAAGGGTCTGGGTCACCAGTTCCTGCGCCACATTGAGCGTACGGCTCTGATCATGCATGTCGTCGACATGACGGGTGGTTTTGAGGATCGCGATCCGGTCGAGGATTACCACATCATCAACCGCGAGCTCGAGCAGTATGGCGCCGAGCTCTCGGAGCGTCCGCAGATCGTCGTTGCCAACAAGTGCGACGCGCCGGGCACGGCCGACAAGATTGCCGACCTTAAGCGCGCAGCGCTCGACGATGGGCATATGTTCTTTGCCGTGTCCGCCGTGACGGGTGCCGGTCTCAACACGCTGATGCTTGCCGTGGGCGAGCAGGTGGCTAAGCTGCGCGCCGAGTTGGCTGTCTCGGATGAGCCGGTCGTTCTGCGCGACGATGAGTGGGAGCGCCGCCGCCTGCAGCGTGAGAAGCGTTTCCGCATTGTCCAGGAAGAGCCAGGTGCCTTCCGCGTGGTCGGTCGCGCCATCGAGCGCATGGTCATCCAGACCGACTGGGAAAATGAGGAAGCCGTCATTTACCTGCAGCATAAGTTTGCGCGTATGGGTGTTGACGACGCGCTCGAGAAGGCCGGTTGCCGTGCGGGCGACGAGGTCCGCATTTGCCAGCGCGCCTTTGACTTTGAGGGCGCTGAGGACTTCTCGGAGTACGAGGAGCTCGAGGATGCTGGCGAGGACGTTGCCGTTGAAGCCATTGACGTGGCCGATGCTGCGGATGAGGGCGTCGAGGTTGTCGATGCGACGGATGCAGCGGATGCCGCGGGCGATACCGAGACACCGGAGGGCGAGTAAGCCATGTCGCTGCGCGGTGGAATCGGTCTGCCCGAGCTTCCTCTAGAGGACGGGCAGGAGTTTAGGCTCGGCATTATGGGTGGCACCTTTGATCCCATCCATTACGGGCACCTGGTGACCGCCGAGCAGGCGCGCGAGTCGCTCGACTTGGACGCTGTGCTCTTTATGCCGGCGGGTTCTCCTGCCTTTAAGCTTGACAAGCCGGTGACGCCTGCCGAGGACCGTTATGCCATGACGGTCCTCGCCACCGCCGCGAACCCGGCTTTTTTGGCGAGCCGGTTCGAGATCGACCGCCCGGGCGTAACCTATACGGCCGATACGCTTCATGCCCTTCGCGACTTTTACCCGCCGCAGGTAAAGCTCTACTTTATTACGGGCGCCGACGCGATCATCGATATCGTGACCTGGCATGATGCCGAACGAATCGCTGAGCTTGCTACCTTTATTGCGGCGACACGACCGGGCTTTGATATCGATACGGCGCGTGCCCGAATCAAAGAGTCGGGGCTGCCGTTCGACGTGCGCTATATTCAGATTCCAGCGTTGGCGATCAGCTCGACGAACATTCGTAAGCGAGTTGCCCGCGGTATGAGCGTGCGCTATCTTACGAGCGAGTCCGTGCTCGGCTACATTCGCAAACGCAGGCTATATGCCGATCTGGGCCAAGAAGATTTTGAGTGATGGGGGTCTACGTTGTCGGTAGAGGATCAGTTTGAGGGCGATGAGCGCGCGCTGCTCAAGCGCATTCAAGAGCTGCTCGATGTTCGCATGAAGGATAAGCGCAAGCGCTATGTGCATTCGCTGGGTGTTGCCGAGACCGCACTTCATCTGGCCGAGGTCTACGGCGTTGACCGCTTTGATGCCGCTGCCGCCGGCCTGATCCATGACTGGGACAAAGTGCTCTCCGACGACGAGCTGGTCACGCGCGCTCTGCATTACGGCATTAAGATTGCCGGCTCTCCTTCCGCCGCGACGCCGCTTTTGCATGGCCCTGTTGCCGCCTATGAGCTTCCGCAGCTTTTCCCCGAGTTGTCGCCGGCCGTTTTCCAGGCTGTCGACCGTCACACCGTGGGTGCTTGCGACATGACGCCGCTCGATATGGTGGTCTTTGTGGCCGATGCCATCGAGCCCAACCGCCACGGCGACTATGCGCATGCGCTGCGCAAGATGGTGGGGAAGTCCTCGCTCGACGAGTTGTTCTTCTCCTGTTTTGCGCAGGGTCTGGTCTATGTGATCCAGTCCGGGCGCTATCTTTATCCCACGGCTATTTCGATTTACAACCATTACGCCCAGCTGCGCTAGCTCGGGCTGTCTAGAAAGAGGTATTCCATGGCCGACGAGACCATGACCGACGAGCAGATTCTTGAAGGTGTGGAGCACAAGAGCTTCGTTGCCACGTCCGACCGCACTGCCGCGACGCTCTCCGCCAGCGGTGTCGCCGCCGAGGATGTCGCCCGCGCCGCCGCGCAGGCCGCCTACGACAAGAAGGGCGAGGACGTTCAGGTGCTCGACCTGACCGAGCTTTCCGATGTGTGCGACTACTTTGTGCTTGCCACCGGTACCAACAACCGCCAGGTCGATTCTATCGTCGACGAGATCGAGGAGAAGGTCGCCGAGGCTTGCGGCGAGCACCCGTTCTCCATCGAGGGTCGCGAGCAGAAGACCTGGATGCTCATGGACTATGGTTCGGTTGTCGTCCACGTCTTCACTCCCGAAGCCCGCGACTTCTACCGCCTCGAGAAACTCTGGGGAGACGCCCCCCAGCTCCCCCTCAACCTCCTCTAGTAGCTCATTTGAGACGGGGTTAGCTACCCTCACGCATATCGCCGGGCAGTTGCGGTTTTCCGCACCTGCCCGGCTTTCATTTTGCCTCAGGGACTAATCGTTGAAGCGGGATTGGCGGCCGAAGGATAGGGCGGTGTCGCCGAACTTGTCTCGGACGGCGTCGATGGCGACGGATAGGTCGCGGCGGTCGCTGGATTGGGCTCCGCGGTCATCGATCTCGCAGAACAGGTCAGTTTGGATCCCGCCTTGGTGGTCGAAATCGCTCATGCCGATGCCTGCTAAGCGAACATGCATGCCTTCCTGCCAGATGTTGTCGAGCAGTTCGAGCGCAACCGCCACGAAGATGTTCTCATCGTCTGTCGGATGAAGCAGTCGGCGCTGTGCCGAGCGACCGCTTCCATACGAATACTTAAGCTTGAGCGTTACCGTGGCACCCGTCAGCCCCTGACGGCGCAGACGGCGTCCCACTGACTCTCCCAACAGTGCAATCGCCGCCTCAATATCCCTACGCTCAGTCAAATCTTTCGCAAAGGTGCGTTCATTGCTGACCGACTTGACCTCGCGCTCTTCGTCGAGACTCGTGACTTCAGAGATTTCGAGTCCCAGCGCACGCTGGCGCATGCGTTCGCCGTTGACGCCAAAAATAGAGGCCAGTGTGGACTCAGGCGCGCGCGAAAGCTCGCCGAGGGTGTAGATGCGCATGCGGCGCAGTCGCTCCTCGGCCGAGCGTCCGATGCCGCTCATGGCAGATACCGGCAGCGCGGCCAAAAAGCGCTGCTCGGTTCCGGGGCGCACGATGGTCAGCCCAAACGGCTTACCCCGCTCGCTTGCGATCTTTGCGACCGTCTTGTTGCAGCCCACGCCAATGGAGCAGGTCACTCCCAGCCCTGCCACGCGGTCGCTTATACGCCGCGCAACCAGCAGCGGGTCTTCGGGCGCAAAGCGACCCGGTGTGATATCGATAAAGGCTTCGTCGATGGATACGCGTTCAACGCGCGGGGTCTCGTCAGCGAGAATTGCCATGACCTGCGCGCTGACCTCACGATAGCGATCAAAATGCCCATGCGTCCAAATGGCTTGCGGGCACAAGCGCCGCGCCTCGGCCG
>CABUZE010000043.1 GCA_902495955.1 uncultured Collinsella sp.
CGAACTACTCCAGCTCAAACGCTCCGGTATAGAGCTGGTAGTAATACCCACGCTTGGCGATCAGCTCGTCGTGGTTACCGCGCTCGATGATGCGGCCGTGGTCCAGACAAATGATCGCGTCAGAGTTGCGCACGGTGGACAGACGGTGCGCGATGACAACCGTCGTGCGGCCCTCCATGAGCTTATCCATGCCTGCCTGCACGATGGCCTCGGTGCGGGTGTCGATGGAGCTCGTGGCCTCGTCCAGAATCATTGCCGGCGGATCGGCGACGGCGGCGCGCGCGATCGAGATCAACTGGCGCTGGCCCTGCGACAGCTGCGCGCCGTTGCCGGTGAGCATCGTGTCGTAGCCGTCGGGCAGGCGGGTGATAAAGTCGTCCGCGCCCGCGAGCTTGGCCGCCGCGATACACTCCTCGTCGGTGGCGTCCAGGTTGCCGTAGTGGATGTTATCCATCACGGTGCCGGTGAACAGGTTCACGTCCTGCAGCACGACGCCCAGCGAGCGGCGCAGATCTGCCTTGCGGATCTTGTTGACGTTGATGCCGTCGTAGCGGATCTTGCCATCGGCGATGTCATAGAAACGGTTGATGAGGTTGGTGATGGTCGTCTTGCCGGCACCGGTGGCGCCGACAAACGCGACTTTCTGGCCCGGCTTGGCAAACACGGACACGCCGTGCAGCACCTCGTGGTCGGGCGTGTAGCCAAAGTCGACGTTGTCCATGACCAGGTCGCCGCGCAGCGGTACGTACTCGATCTCGCCGGTTGCGCGGTGCGGATGTTTCCACGCCCACATGCCGGTGTGGTGGTCGGCCTCCTCGAGCTGCCAGGTGTCGGGGTTCACCTGCGCGTTGACGAGCGTCACGTAGCCTTCGTCGGTCTCGGGCTCCTCGTCGATGAGCTCAAAGATGCGGTCGGCGCCGGCGAGTCCCATGACCACGGCGTTGATCTGCTGCGAGATCTGGCCGATTTGTCCGCAGAATTGCTTGGTCATGTTGAGGAACGGCACTACGACGGCGATTGACAGCGTCATGCCCGAGATGCTCAGGTTGGGCACGCCCAGCGCCAGGAAAATGCCGCCGGCCAGTGCGACCAGCACGTAGAGCAGGTTGCCCAGGTTCATAAGGATAGGCATGAGGATGTTGGCGTACATGTTGGCCTTCTGCGAGACCTCGAAGAGCTTTTCGTTGCGCTCGTCAAAATCGGCCTCGGCGGCAGACTCGTGGCAGAATGCCTTGACGACCTTCTGGCCGTTCATGACTTCCTCGATATGGCCCTCGACCACGCCGAGCTCGGTCTGCTGCGCGATAAAGAAGCGCGCGGAGTTGGAGCCGAGCAGCTTGGTCATAAAGGTCATAAAGGCGACGCCGGCCACAATGACCAGGCACATCCACACGCTGTAGTACAGCATGATAAAGAACACCGTGACGATGACGATGGTCGTCATAAGCAGGTTGGGCAGCGACTGGCTGATCATCTGGCGCAGCGTGTCGATGTCGTTGGTGTAGTGGCTCATGATGTCGCCGCGCTGGTGCGTGTCGAAGTAGCGAATCGGCAGGTCCTGCATGCGGTTGAACATCTTCTCGCGCAGCTTCTCGAGCGAGCCCTGCGTGACGGTGGCCATGGCGCGGTTCCAGAACAGTGAGGACAGGATACCGACGCCGTAGATGCAGGCGAGGGTGGTCACGAGCTGCAGAATCTTGGGCTGCGCGGTCGTCCAATCGCCCGACTGCCACGATTCGCTAATAATCTGCAGAGCGCTCTGAAGGAAGGTCGCGCCGATGGAGTTGATGATGGCGCAGAGCACCACGCCGACGACGACGAGGGGCAAAAGCACGGGGTAGAAGCCAAAAAGCGTCTTGATGAGGCGCGACATGGTGCCGCCCTTGCGGTTGAGCGCGCGCTCGGCGGTCGTTGCCTTACTCATGTGCCTCGCCTCCTTCCTGGGTCTGAGCTTGCGTTGCGGATGCCTCGGTGTCGGCCTCGACGGCCCCTTCGCCCTCGGCAGACATCTTGTTTTGCGAGGTAAAGGTCTCGCGGTAGATCTCGCTCGTCTTAAGCAGCTCGTCATGGTTGCCGATCTGCGCGATACGGCCGCCCTCCATGACGATGATGCGGTCTGCATCCTGCACGGAGCTAATGCGCTGGGCGATGATGAGCTTGGTCGTGTTAGGCAGATAGCTTGCCAGCCCTGCGCGAATCTTGGCGTCGGTCTTGGTGTCGACAGCGCTGGTGGAGTCGTCCAGGATCAAGATCTTGGGGCGACGCAGCAGGGCACGCGCAATGCACAGGCGCTGCTTCTGACCGCCGGAAACATTGGAGCCGCCCTGCTCGATCCAGGTGTCGTAGCCCTTGGGGAAGCCGTCGACAAACTCGTCGGCGCAGGCCAGATGTGCCGCCTCGCGGACTTCCTCGTCGGTGGCGTTCGGGTCGCCCCAGCGCAGGTTCTCGGCAATGGTGCCGCTAAACAGCACGTTTTTCTGTAGCACCATGGCCACTTGGTGGCGCAGGGCGTCCAGGTCGTAGTCGCGCACGTCCATGCCGCCCACGCGCACGGTGCCCTCGGTGGCGTCGTACAGGCGGGCGATGAGGTTTACAAGCGTGGACTTGGCCGAGCCGGTACCGCCGATGACGCCGATGGTCTCGCCGCTCTTAATGTGCAGGTCGATATCGTCGAGCGCCTGGCGCTTCGCATGCGCGGAATACTTAAAGCTCACGTGGTCAAAGTCGATGGAACCGTCGGCAACCTCGAGCACGGGCTCGGCGGGATCGGCGATCGTGGGCTCGGCGGCCAGCACCTCGGTAATGCGGTGCGCCGATTCGTCGGCCATGGTCACCATGACAAAGATCATCGACAGCTGCATCAGGCTCATGAGGATCTGGAAGCCATAGGTAAAGATCGAGGAGAGCTGGCCCACGTCGAACAGCGTGCCCTGGCTCGTGATGATGAGCTTGGATCCCAGGTAGATGATGACGACAAATGCGCCGTTGACGCAGATGTTCATCATGGGGTTGTTAAAGGCCAGCAGCTTCTCGGCGCGGGTGAAGTCCATCTGGACGTCGCGTGCAGCGGTCGCGAACTTCTCTTTCTCAAAGTCTTCGCGCACATAGCTCTTGACCACGCGCATGCCGGTGACGTTTTCCTCGACGGACTCGTTAAGGGCGTCGTACTTGTGGAACACGCGCGAGAAGATGGGGCGCACCTTAAAGATGATAAAGAACAGTCCAAAGCCCAGCAGCGGAATGATGACCAGGTAGACCATGGCAACGCTGCCGCCCATGATAAACGCCATGGTAAAGGCGAAGATCAATACCAGCGGTGCGCGCACGGCGATACGGATGATCATCATAAAGGCCTGCTGCACGTTGTTGATGTCGGTGGTCAGGCGCGTGACGAGTGAAGAGCTCGAGAACTCATCGATGTTGGCAAAGCTGAACGTCTGGATCTTGTAGAACAGGTCGTGACGCAGGTTCTTGGCGAAGCCGCAACTCGCATGGCTGCAGGTGACGCCGGCAGCGGCGCCAAAAGCAAGCGACGTAAGCGCGATGAGCACCAAAAAGCCCGCGGTGGGAAGCATCTCGGCTACGGTGGCGCCGTCTTTGATGGCGTCGATCAGGTTGGCGGTGATAAATGGAATCAGCATCTCGCAGAGCACCTCGCCAAGCACGAGCAACGGCGTGGCAACGGTGACTTTCATATAGTCGCGGATGCTGCCCATGAGGGTTTTAATCATCCAGTTCCTCCCAGGTTACGCGGATTTTATCGAGCATTTCGGCGAGCTGCTCGCGCTCGTCGTGAGTGAGGGCACTAAAGGCGCGCTCTCTAAAGCGGATGCGGGCCGCCTGCTCAACGCGGGCCTTTTCCCATCCTGCTTCGGTTAGGCGGATGGTGAGCTGCCGACGGTCTTTGGGATTGCGGTTGCGCTCGATAAGGCCGCCCATTTCGAGCTTGGACAGAATCTCGGAAAGGGACCCCGGCTTGAGGTCGAAGTGCATGCCAAGTTCCTGTTGGGACAGCTCGCCGGTCGGCTGCTTGGCGAGTAGGCAGACAATAGGCGCCTTGCCAGATATGCCGCCGCGGTGAAAATGCATGTAATGGCCGCAAAACCCCAGCCCATGGAGGATTCTCTTGGCGAGATGGTCCTCCTTGGACTGAGCCTCGGGCTCGTCCGCCGGCTGTGAGGGGTCGCCGCCGGGTTCATGCGGATAGGCGAGTGGTTCAGCACACATATCTAAGCTTCGCTCCTTTCTTTAGTTAGGTAGATGAATTGTTTTGTGCCTAACTAATTTAGGAGCGCATAGATTGATTGTCAAGGTACCAAACTAGTGGTTACGCGGTTTTACCAAACCGCGTAACGGCTCGACGCTGCAAACCCGCCAGAGCGGCAATCTGCCTTTCAACTTCGGCGGCATGACCAGAAGGTCAATGCCGCCTCGTTTCAAGGCACCTTGCTCGCTCTGGCGGGTTTTCGCTGACTTCGCCAAAACATCGGCGTTGCCTTGATTCAAACTTGCCAAAAGGTAGTCGTTGGGGACGTTCTTGTTTGACTAGTCGTTTAAGAACGTCCCCAACGACTACTTGGGGACGGAGGAAAAGGGATCATTTTCCGAAACCTTTCCGCAACAATTTGCCCTTCGCACTGCTCGACTCCGCTCGCAACGTCCCCTGCGCTACACTTAGTTGCACTGTGGCGCCGTTGCGCCGCGCCCGAACTAAGGGGGACACTCATGAAGAACACTCAACTGCTGCTGATTAACGATATGTGTGGCTACGGCAAGGTCGCGCTTTCCGCCATGCTGCCGGTGCTGTCGCACATGGGCTACCGTATCCATAACCTGCCGACGGCGCTCGTTTCCGACACGCTCAACTACCCCAAGTTCTACATCCATGACACCACGGAGTACGTGCGCCAGAGCCTCGCTATCTGGGAGGAGCTCGGCTTTGAGTTCGATGCCATCTCGACCGGCTTTATTGTGACCGAGGAAGAGACGCGCATCATCTCGGACTTTTGCCACCGCCGTGCGCAAAAGGGCACCAAGGTGTTCGTCGACCCCATCATGGGCGACAACGGTAAGCTCTACGCCGGCGTGCCCGAGTCCACGATTGGCCTTATGCGGCACCTGCTGGAGTGCGCAGACTATGCGGTGCCCAACTATACCGAGGCGTGCCTGCTTGCCGATAGGCCTATCGCCGAGCAAATTACGCCCGAAGAGGCCCGCGTCCTTGTGGACGCCGTGCGCGAGCTGGGTGCCAAGTCGGTGGTCATTACGAGCGCCGTAGTCAATGGCATGAACGCGGTTATCGGTTACGACCATGTGGCGGGGGAGTACTTTACGATTCCCTTTGAGCTCATTCCGGTTTATTTCCCGGGCACGGGCGACACGTTCTCGGCGGTGCTCGTCGGCCGCGTTATGGCAGGTTGGAGTTTGCAGCGCGCGACGTCCGATGCCATGCGTGTGGTGGCTGAGCTTATCGAGCGCAATGCCGACCAAGAGGACAAGTCGGCTGGCCTTCCCATCGAGGCCTGCCTGGATGTGGTTGACCATGAGTAATGCTGGCGAGGGCGGCATCAAGCCTGCGGGCGAGAACAAGCCGCTCGGCGCGCCGCGTGGCAAGCGTCCGCGTATCCGCGTGAGCTGCGTGGACCAGCTGGGTGCGTGCCGCTGCCACCATGGTCACAAGCCCGGCGACGTTTTTGACTTCGACCGAGATCGCGGCAAGATGTGCGCCATGGCCTGCCATGTGGGCTTTCCCTATATCGATATCCTGCGCTATGGCGGAACCGTGCCTGGCAACGAGCCCGGCACGGCAAAGTTCTGCTGCCCCGAAGTCGATACACTGAACGTCTGGCTCGCCGAGATCGTCGACGAGTAGTCGAGCGTGGATTTTCTCCCGTTTAGAGCGTACTTGAGCGCTCAAAGTGGGAGATTGTCCACGCTCAATTTGTATGCGGGAGATTGTCCACGCTCATTTCGCGCCGAAGACGTGGCCCGCGACCCCGCTTGCCTACAGCTGCTCGAGCATAGCGGTACAACCGGCGAGCACGTCGCGGTAGGTGGCATCGAAGTTGCCGGTGTACCAGGGGTCGGCCACGTCGCCGGGGCGCTCGGTCCAATCGAGCAGGCGCGAGATCTTGCCGTCGGGGTCGTCGCCAAAGATGCGACGCAGGCCACGGGCGTTCTCGCCATCCATATAGACAATGTGATCCCAGTCGCCATACTCCGCGCGACGTACCTGACGTGCGCGATGTGCGACGACGGGAATCCCAACCTCGCGTAGCTTGGCAACGGTACCGTGATGCGGCGGGTTGCCGATCTCCTCGGTCGAGGTCGCGGCAGAATCAATGACAAACTCGCCCGCGCGCCCGGCGCGGTGCACCAGCTCGGTAAACACCGACTCGGCCATCGTCGAGCGGCAGATGTTCCCATAGCAGACAAAGAGAACGCATTGCATATGCGGTTTCCTTTCGATCGCCATCATCAAGCTCGAGTATCGCATCTGCGCCCCGATGTGATGCGGCAAAGGGACGGGGTCAAATAGTTATTTCTACCTGCGATAATAACAAGATAAGACCTTTATCCCCAACACTTCTGCTGCATTCAACGAGTTGAATGGCTCTAAAAATTAGTTTCCAATATAGGGAAGGAAATCCACTTTATTAAGGTCGGAAATCAGTCAAAAGTAACAGCAAAAGTAGTAAAAACGTAGTACGGCTCAAATTTTTACTACCAATGTTTACCTGCGGTTTTGTTCAATAGCAAGCATCTCGTCTTGAATATCTTCAAGCCCAAGATGGGTGTAAACGTTGTAGGTGGTGTTGATATCTGAGTGCCCCATAATGTATCTGAGCTTTGCTGGACTCATGCCAGCGCGTGCCATTCGGCTACAGAAAGTGTGCCTGAGCTGGTGCGGAGTTATATGGGGCAGTTCTTCCTTATAGATGCGGTTGTGCTTAATGATGGCGCGTTTGAGCCTATGCTCCCAATGCAGGGCAACGCATGGCATCTCATTCTTGTCTAGGCAGATGAAGCCCCTTA
>CABUZE010000044.1 GCA_902495955.1 uncultured Collinsella sp.
CGGCAGGGTTTACGTGCTTGCCGTCACAGATGATCTCGGCGTAGGTCTCGGGCGTGGACATGGCAGCGCCCACGACACCGGGCTCACGGTGATGCAGCCCGCGCTGGCCGTTATAGGTATGCGTAAAGCAGCTGGCACCGGCGTTGATGGCGGCGATGCACTCATCGTAGGTGGCGTCGGAGTGACCGATGCTGGTCACCACACCCTTGGCGTTCAGAGCAGCCGCATAAGCAGCGGCACCGTCGCGCTCGGCCGCCATGGCGCTCTTAACGATGCGACCGCCCGCAGCCTCCTGCCACTGATCGAAGACCTCCTCGGAGGGATCGATCAGGTAGGCGGGGTTCTGCGCGCCCACGTGCTTCATGGTAAAGAAGGGACCTTCCAGGTAGATGCCCTGAATGCGAGCACCGCAGAAGTCGGGGCCGCGGCCCTCGTCAGCCTGGGCGATGGCGGCGCAGGCATCCTTAATCTGCTCGACGCCATCGGTGAACGTCGTGGGCAGCCAGCTGGTGGTACCGCGACGGGCGAGTTCGGTCGAGCTGATATCAATGCCCTCGGGATCGTTATCGGTAGTCGAGTGGTTATAGAAGCCATGGATGTGAGTATCGACCATACCCGGTGCGATCCACGATCCCGTGTAGTCCTTAATCTCGCAAGAGGGCTCGTCGGCCTGCCAGGCGCCAAAAACGCCATCCTCGACCATAAGATAGCCGCCCAGTTGCGGGCCTGCCGGCAAGAAGAACTTGTCAGCCTTAATTGCGTACGTGCTCATATGCACTCCTTGCTTCTAAAGCAGTTGACTGTGGTAATGCTTATACCCGGTCCATGTAAAAACAAAACGCGCCCGCCCGCCGTTATGAGCGGACGGGCGCCCTTACAGGGGGACGCGATTAAGCGGTGAAGGGGTGAATCGTCACACCCTTGACCACGCGGTTGACCGTGCCGGTGGGGCTCGGCGTATCGGGCGTGTTGCCCACGCGCACGGAGTTGAGCAGGCTGATAGCCTGGGCAAACATCACGAACGGCAGGGCAAGGTAGCCCTCGGGAAGCGCCTCGTAGCCCTTAAAGGTGAAGGACTCGCCCTCGTAGACGGTAGCGCCATCCTGCTGAACGGCAACGGTGTGCTGAGCAATCTTGTCGCCACCGATCTCGTTGAGGATGTCGATGTCGTACTGACGGGTGTAGGCGTCGTTGTTGACGAACACGAAGACGAGCGTCTTATCGTCGACGAAGGACTTAGGTCCGTGACGATAGCCCATGGAGGTGTCGTAGGAAGTAGCAACCAGACCGTGAGCGAGCTCGAGGATCTTGAGCTGGCTCTCCTGGGCAAGGCCACCGAAGGAGCCAGAACCCAAGTAGGTCACGCGGTTGAAGTCGCCAGCCAGGTAATCGGCGATCTCAGGCTCACGGGAGATGACCTCCTCGCCCATCTTGGCAATCGTCTCGACCCACTCGGCCTTCTGCTCGTCAGAGGCAGTGTCGAAAATAAGGGTGGAGAGCAGGGTCATGCAGGTGTAGGAACCGGTCATGGCGAAGCCCTTGTCGTTGGCGCGCGGGATGAGCAGCGTCAGCGCATTGGGATCATCGGCGGACTCGACGGCAAGCTTGCCCTCGGGAGCGCAGGTGATGTTGAGGAACTTGACGTTGTGGACGAGCTCCTTGGCAACGGCAACGGCGGCAAGGCTCTCGGGGCTGTTGCCAGAGCGGGCAAAGGAAACCACGAGCGTGGGATCCTCGGCGCGCAGGAAGTCGCGCGGGGCGCTCACGATGTCGGTCGTGGCGATGGGCTTAAAGTCGTAGAGATCAGTGTTGCCAGCGTGACGCAGGTACGGGGCGCAGGTATCGCCAACGTAGTCGGACGTACCGGCACCAGTGAAGACAACGGACAGACGACCCTCGCCCATAGCGCGAGCCTCGGCCAGGAAGGCCTCGATGGCCTCCTTGTTCTCGCGATAGATGTTGAGCGTATCGCGCCAAAGCTCGGGCTGCTGAGCAATCTCGGCCGTGGTGATCTGGGCGCCAAGCTCGGTGAGCTCCTCGACACTCTTCTCGAACATTTCTAATACCTCTCTCTAGAAGTAATCCTCTGACGTGCAATTATACACTTCGGTTGGTTATCTGGTAGTAACCAGTTAAATGCAAAGAATCCCCATATGGAAACGATGCGAGCACTAGTTGCTGCGCTGGTGGTAAACCTTGTATTTAAACTGATCGGCACGAGCAACCGAGAGTGTGTACTCCACTACCTCGTTTGACTCGTTATACGTAGTCCTGACCAAATCGAGCACAGGCGAGCCCTCGACAATTCCCAAAAGGTGGGCATCGGTGGGACGGGCTATGCTCGCATAGAACTCCTCTTCGGCCACGCGAATCTTTTGCTGAAAGTCCTGCTCAATCACATCGTAAAGCGGCTTACGCTCCAGCAGCGGTCGCTTTAGGGACAGAAATTGACGAACCGGTAGATAGCTGCGTTCGACCATCATGGGCATGTTGTCGGCAGAACGAAGGCGCTTGAGCTTAAAAATGCGATCACCGATGCGCAATCCCATATGCTCGGCCAGATTCTTATCGGCCTCCATCTCGCAAAACTCGAGAATCGTGGTCTCGGGTTCTCGACCCATCGCGCGCATCTGCTCGGTAAAGCTGTAGGACTGCATAAGATTGGTTGCTTTTGCCGAACGGTCGGTCACAAAGGTACCGCGACCGTGCTGCCGAACCACCAGTCCTAAACGCTCCAGTTCCTGCAGAGCCAGGCGTACCGTAGTGCGCGAGAGACCATAGCGCTCCGAAAGTTCGCGCTCGGAAGGAATCATGTCACCGGCGCGATATTCATGGTCAATCTTTTCGGTCAGAATATCGACCAGCTGATCGTACAGCGGTTGCTTACGCGCTCCGATCGCCATCCTATCCTCCCTTTTGCTCGAATTCGGCTAACTACCTAGGGTGTTTAGCATTATCTGTCTGCCACACCCGAATCAACAAGAAAACAAAAGCCGCGCGCTCTTTCGAGCACGCGGCTTTTAACATACACATGGCTTAAGGGGTCGGGGTGTGAGCCGCGTAGGGACACACCCCTCAAGCTAGAGCCTTACCAGATGCTCGGCCAGAGACCAAGCGGGCCAGCGCCCAGGATGCCAAGGACGAAGAGCAGGAGAATGCCCTTGGTCGGGGTCCAGCTGTGCTTAGCGAACATGTAGTAAAGCAGCAGCGTAAGCATAAGCGGGACGAGCTTCGGGACGATGGTGTTGAGGGTGTCGGCAACAGAGAAGTTGACCGGATCCTCGGTAACGGTGCCGTAGGTAACGGACTCCATGCCGTTGCCCAGATCGGTGACGCCGCACTCGACAGCGTTGCCGTCGGCATCGGAAGCGGTGAGGGCGTTGCCGTCCTCATCGGTCATGGCGATGGTACCGGCCTCAGCGGTCTCGGTATCGATACCCTCCATACCGGTGAAGTTCTCGGCCTCCTTCTCGGAGACGATCACGGTAGTAGCGGAGAGGCCACGGGTGGTGCCGTTGGGGATCTGGAGGTTGATCTGGGTGCCACCCATGGTGACGACCAGGCAACCGACGACGAAGACGCCCATGATGGAAGCGGCACGCGTGAAGGCCTGCATGTTGGCGGTCAGAGCGTCAATAGCGCTGGTGCCAAGCTTGTAGGACCAGTTCATGAGCCAGAAGCGCAGAGCGAACTGGACGACGTTGAAGATCACCAGGAAGATGATCGGTGCAGCGGCGTTGCCGTTGATGGCCATGTTGGAGGTGATGCCGGCCGTGATAGGCACGAGCGTCAGCCAGAACAGGGCGTCACCAATACCACCGAGCGGGCCCATTGCGGCGACGCGGACGGCGCGGATCGTGGGGATGTCAACCTTGTTCTGCTCGAGCGAAAGCACGATGCCCATAACAAAGGTGACGAGGAACGGGTGGGTGTTGAAGAACTCCAGGTTGTGGCTCATGGAAGCCGCGAGGTCGTTCTTGTTGGTGTGGATCTTCTCCAGACCGGGGATGATGGAGTAAAGCCAGCCAGCGGCCTGCATGCGCTCGTAGTTGAACGATGCCTGCAGGAAGCAGGAGCGCCAAGCCATCTTGTTGAGGGTCTTCTGGTCGAGCTGCGGAGCAGGAGTGAGATCCTCGTAGTGCTCCGGGATCACATACTCATTAGATGCCATCTTCGAAGTCACCTCCGTCAGAAACAGCTGCACCCTTCAGCTCGGTCTGCTGCTGGAAGTCCCAGAAAGCGATGCCGAAGCCGATGAGAGCGAGGATGAGCAGAGCAGGGGTTGCCAGCGAATCGTTGGCAACGGTGATGAGCGCGAGGCCAAAGCCCATGAGGAAGAAGCCCCACATATCGCGGTTCATCATAACCTTGAGCAGGACGGCGAAGCCGACGAAGCGCATCATGCCGCCTGCAGCGGAGAGACCGGTCTGCAGCCAAGTCGGGATGGCAGAAGCGATGGTCTGACCGATGGTAGCGCCAGCGATGAAGAACAGGGTGACGACGACAGCGAAGATCAGGCCGAGCAGAGCCATGGCGAAGTAGTTCAGGCGCTCGATGCCCTTGGTGTCCGCGTTGTGAGCCATGTTATCGGCCGTGGACATAAGCGGGGACATAAGCGTGAAGACCAGGGTAACGCCAAGCTGGCCAAGCAGAGCGAACGGAATGGCGAGGCCGACTGCCGCGTTGGGCTCGAGGCCCGTGGCGATAGCGAGAATGGCTGCCATGATGCCGCCGATGACGGCGTTAGGCGGCTGAGCGCCTCCGATCGGCATGTTGCCGATCGTCATGAGCTGATAAGTACCACCCACGAGAAGACCGGTGTTGAGGTCGCCAAGGATAAGACCGATGACGGCGCCGGTGACGATGGGCTGATAGAGAGACTCGAGGAAGTCAAACTGGTCGATTGCCGCGATGAACGTGACGACGAAGACCAGAGCGATCTGGATGATCGAGTATTCCATCTTGCTCCTCCTTTCAAAATGAATGTACGCACTTTGGATTTCACGTACAGAATGTCAGGGTTTCATTCCTGACAACGTGGATCATGAGGATTACGAGAAGAGCTTGCTCGTGTCCTCAACAGGCGTGCTCGGAACGCGCCTGATCTCCAACTCCACCCCCAATTCCTGCAGCTCTTTAAACGCAGCGACATCCTCGTCGTTAACTGCGACGGAGGTGGCGACTTGGCGCTTTCCTTCCGACATGTGCATGTTGCCGATGTTTACCTTCTTTATAGGCACACCGCCCTTGACGAGCGTAAGCACGTCTTCCGGTGTTTCGGCCACGATGAAGATCTTCTGGCGCGGGCTCGCCTTGCCAATGACGTCGATGGTCTTCTGCAGAGAGAAGAAACGCGTAGCGACGCCGGCGGGAGCGGCCATCTTCATGAGGTTCTGGCGCATGGTGTTGGACGCCACGTCGTCGTTGGCGACGAGGATGAGGTTGGAGCCCAGGGTGGAGTTCCACTGGGTGGCAACCTGACCATGAACCAGTCGGTTATCGATGCGGGTAAGAAGAATGTTGGGTTCTGCCATGTTGATCAGCTTCCTTTCGTTATTTGCTGACGACAGTTACTTGATCTCCTGAATCGCGTAACGCGAAACATCTACGACGGCTCCGGATCGGACTTTGATCTGGACCTTCTCGCCTTCGATGCCTTTGACGGTTCCGTAGATACCGCCGGCGAAAAGAACCTCTTGACCCGGCTTGAGCTCGGTGTGCAGCTCCTTGAAGTACTTCTGCTTCTTCTTCATGTTGATTTGCGACCAGATGGTGTAAATCAAGCCCATGATGACAAGCAGGCCTAAAAGGGCGACCGAGGAGCTCAGGACGTTGGCTCCGAAATCGGCCATTAGATGCCGTCCTCGTCGCCGAAGATATCCTCTTCCTCGGAGCCGGCAACGGATGCGACCGTCTGGGCGGTGACGCCCGTCTGGCCAACGGTCACGGCCTGCTCGCCAAGCTCGGCGAGCGTGGCATTGCCGCGGAGGAACAGAAGCTCAATAACCATGGGAAGGTTGGTGCCAGTCAGAACCTCGACGTTGTCGACATCCTGGGCAATCATCATCGACTGGTTGAACGGGGTACCACCGAGCAAGTCGGTAAAGACGAGCACGCCATCGCACTCCTCGCGCATGGCGGTAATAGCGGCGCGGAGATCCTCACCGTAGGATGCGGCCTGGTCGCCCTCAAAAGGAACGACGGTAAAAGCAGGCTGGTCGCCGGCAACCATAGCGATAGCGCTTGCAAGGCCGGGTGCGAACTGTCCATGACCGGTAAGAATAAAGCCAACCATTCAAATTTCCCTTCCGAAGGTGTGTACGATCTGAGTCCGATGATTTTCGGAAGCCAGCGGGCGCTCGCCCTTAAAGCTTCTTGGAAAGCGTTCTTTGAAGACCAGTGGTTTCTAAACTGGTAGTAACCACGTGACGTGTTGTTGTCACTATATCACCCCAGAAGAGGTCGCTTTCCTTGATTCATACGGTAAAACGTTTTTGCACCGCTCACGGTGATAAATCGACCGTTTACCGGTCGTTAACACTTCTACCTGCGGTTTTGAAACCGTTTCGAAATGTTTTGGCAAAAGATCGGATCTTTTCCTGTGTCTAAACAACGCAGGGCGGCTAAAAATAGCGTGAAGAAAAATTGCAGGTCATTGTGAAGATATGTGAATTGGTCTTTTTGACTTAATACCAGTTAGAACCAGTTTTGAGATTATCGGTGAACGGTAGTTTTCGACCGTTCACCGGTTACTTGCAATCGTTTGCAGTTGTTTTCCCAGATGAATTAGGGAAGCGCGATGGAGCGCTTGCGCGATCACGGGAAGTTTTTGGCATTTGTCCTCATCCCCCGAACGCCAAACTCCGGCATCCAAAATGAGCTAATAGCTCACGCTAATCGTTTTCAATCATTACTTACTCAGTATACGTAATTATTTATCGTTTATCGTTAATTTTGATATGATACAAGTATCATCCAAAACGCCGATTGGAGGAGTTATGGTCCACCG
>CABUZE010000045.1 GCA_902495955.1 uncultured Collinsella sp.
CGTCATGGTGCCCTCGACGCGGGTGCCCTCGATCAGGTCGTTCATACGGTTGATGCAGCGCAAAAACGTCGATTTGCCGCAGCCCGAAGGACCGATAAACGAGGTGATGGCGTTTTTGGCGATGTTGAGGTCGAGCCCCGTCAGCGCATGAAAGTCACCGTACCAAAAGTTGAAATCCTTGGCCGTGATGGCCGCTTGCTCATGCGTGGGAGCTGACTGATAGACGGACTTGGGACTCCTTAACTAGCGGCGTTTGCGCGACAGATAGCGCGCAAACAGGTTGAAGGCCAGAATAATCGCCATCAGCAAAAGCGCGGTGCCATAGGCTGCGTTCATGTTGATGCCGTCGTTGGCAAGCAGGTACAGGTGGACCGTCATGGGGCGGCCGGAATCGAGTGGCGAGATAGGCAGGTTGATGGCCTGACCCATGGTGTAGAGCACCACCGCAGTCTCGCCGATGGCGCGGCCGATGGCAAGCACGATGCCGGTGGCGATGCGGCCAAAAGCCGAAGGAAGCACGATCTTGGAGACGACCTGCCACTTGGTGGCGCCCAGGCCATATGCGCCCCAACGGATATAGCGCGGAACGGCGCGGATTGCCTCCTCGGTGGTGCGCATGACGATAGGCAGCATCAGAAGCGCCAGCGCCAGCGCGGCCGAAACCATCGAAAGGCCCAGGCCCATGGCCTCGACAAACAAGGCGTAGCCAAAGAGGCCCATAACAATGGAGGGCACCGAGGCCAGGGCATCGGCAGCATAGCGAATGATGTCGACAATCTTGCCCTGCTTGGCGTATTCGGCCAGATAGACCGCAGCCAGGACGGCAACCGGCGTGCAGATGAGCATGGCGAGCGCCGTCACGTAGATGGTCGAGACGATCGTGGGCCAAATGCCGCCCTCGGCGTTGACGCCCTGCGGCCAGCCGAAGATAAAGTCGAGCGAGATATGCGGCAGGCCGTTGATGACCACGTAGGCGATGATGGCGATCAGCACCAGCGTGGTGATATAGGCCGCGGCGCGAAACACGCCGAGCATGATCTTGTTGGACAGATCCTTGTTGATGCGGCCCTTCTTGCCATGGGAAAGGGCACGCTTGATGCGCTCACGCGACGAGGTCGTATCGACCATCGTGTCAACGGAATCGGACATAGCCTACCCCCTCTTCTTGGAAATCAGGCGGACGATACCCACCAGTGCAGCGGAGATGATAAACAGGACAACGCCCATGCCGAACAGAGCCGAGCGGTGCAGGCCCGAGGAATAACTCATGTCGAGCGCAATCTGACTCGTGAGCGTCGAGATGGGGCTCGAGATGCTATCCGGAATGACCGGGGCGTTGCCCACGACCATCAGCACGGCCATGGTCTCACCGATGGCACGCCCCATACCCAAGACAATCGCATCGACAATGCCCAGCTTGGCTGCAGGAAGCACGACCTTGTAGATGGTCTGCCACTTGGTGGCACCCATGGCATAGGATGCCTCGCGAATGCCCATGGGAATGGAATTGAGGGCATCTATGGTGAGCGTGGTGATGGTAGGGACGATCATGATGGCGAGCACGAACCACGCCGTCAGTGCGCCAAATCCAAGGCCGCCGGTCAGCTGGGCGATAAACGGGCGGATGATGATCATGCCGAAGAAGCCGTAGATGATGGAGGGGATGCCCGCCAGCAGGTCGACAGCGGGGCTAATGAGCCTGCGCACGCGCTTGCTGGCGATCTCGACCAGATACACGGCTGTGCCCACACCCAACGGCACGCCCATGGCAAGGGCACCGACCGTCACCAGGCCAGAGCCCGCCAGCAGCGACATGATGCCGTAGTGACCCTCAGAGGGCGCCCACGTAAAGCTAAAGAAGTCCGCCAGGCCGATGTCGGTAAAGACCGGCAGCGCCGAGTACGTGGTAAAGACAAAAATCAGGATGACGGTGACGACCGCCAAGAACGCACAGGCAAAGAAGATCCACTGCAGCGCCTTCTCCTTGAGATAGGTGCTGCGTGACACCAACGCCAACTCACGCTTTTTGGGCGTCCGCGCCTCATGCTCAATCTGGGGGATTTCCTGTGCTTCCACGCTACTCACTCCCCTTTCCGTCGTTGGTGACGGGAATAAAGCCCGCCTCGCGAATCTGCTTGTCCATCTTTTCGGACGTCACATAGTCAATGTAGTCCTGCGCCTGCTGCGAAGGCGTACCCTTCACAAAGAAGTAAAGGTCACGCGAGATGGGATAGCCGCCGCTTGCGACCGTCTTCTCGGATGCCTCGACATGGTTGACCGAAACGGCCTTAACCGAGGTCTTGGCATTGAGGCTCTCGACAAAACCCAGCGAGATGTAGCCAATGGCGCCACGCGAGCGGGACACGACATCGCGTACCTGGCCCGTGCCCGAAAGAACAGCCGAGCGGCGATCGAATGGCGTGCCGTCCATCACGATAGTGCGGAAGGCCTCGCGCGTACCGGACGCCTCGTCGCGGTTGATAACCTGAATCTTCAGGTCCTCTCCGCCGACTTCTTTCCAGTTGGTGATCTTGCCGGCGTAAATATCGCGGAGCTGCTCGGTCGAGAGATTATCGACCGGGTTGTCGTCGTTCACGATGACTGCAATGCCGTCGTGCGCGATAACGATAGGCGTCAGACCCAGGTCTTGCTCATCGGCGTTGAGGCCACGAGAGGAGCTGGCGATATCGGCGGTGCCGGCGCTAACAGCTTCGATGCCAGCAGATGAGCCAAGGCCGGAGACGAGCACGTCGGTGCCGGCCTCCTCTTTAAAGCCCTCGGCCGCGATCTCGGCAATGGGAAGGCACGTCGTAGAGCCGGCAACGGTGATGGAAGAGGTAGAAGATCCCGAGGAGCAGGCGCACAGCGTGAGCGTGAGCACTGCTGCACTCAGGACCGATGCGATCTTTCTCATAGCATCACGCCGATCGCAGCATGCCGCCCACAGGTGCCGCCCTCGTTGCGGTAGGAATAAAAGCGGTCGTTCTGACGAACGGTGGAAAGTTTGGTGTCCACAATGCCATTCACATTGACACCGGCATCCACCAGCGCCTCGCGAATGGCGGCGGAAAGATCGAGCATGCGAGAAGCAGTAGCATCGATGCACGAGAACTCGGCGGCAAAGCGGTCCATAAGCTCTTGGGACACCTCGTACTCGTCGCCCAGGATATGGGGCCCAATATAGGCAGAGATGTCCTCCGGCTTGCAGCCAGCCGCCTCGCAGAGCGCTTGACACGCCTTGGCGGAAATGCGCGCAATCGTGCCCTTCCAGCCAGAATGCACCACGGCAAAACCGTTGGGAGCAACCAGCACCACGGGAACGCAATCGGCAAAGCAGAGCAGCACGGGTACCCCATGGGCCGTGCAGACAAGGGCATCACAGCCCTCGGCAATCTGCTCGCGAATGTTCTCGAGATCATCGGCGCCATTCGAGGTCACCGTCACGACATGGTCACCGTGTACCTGATTGGGGACAAGCAAGTTGTGCTCGCACTCGGCGGCGCCCATGGCCTCGAGTACGCGGCGACGATTTTCTTGAACGGCAAAGGGGTCATCGCCTACATGCGAGCCCAGATTGAGCGAGGAGTACGCGTCTTCGGAAACGCCACCGGTGCGCTCGGTAAAGGCAAAGCGGACATCGTGCGTCGCGCCCTCTACCAACGTAACTCCATCATGGTCGACACGCGAAACGTTGTCCGCACGTGCTGCCATACTAAAGCCTCCTAATAACACAAGTATCGCGGCGTCGCCGCGCAGTCCGTGTTTATACGGCTGTCATACTTCTTTAAAAGGATACCCGCAGCGGTAGGGACCAAACGTAAAGGGAACGTAAGGAAATTGGAGGCTTTCGTTTACAAACGAGAAACAAAAAGGGCGCATCCATACGGACGCGCCCCTGTGCAAAACAATGCGAAGAACGACTTAGAAGCTGCCACGCTTGAGGAAGTCGGGAAGCTCAAACTGGTCGTTACCAAAGTTGGGCAGCTCGGTACCGCCGACGTTGCGAGTCGGGGCAGCCTGGGCAGGGCTAGCAGCCGGAGCGGTGCGCTGCGGCTCGGCAGAAGCAGCGGCCTTGCTCTGGGACTGCTGGGCAGCGAAGAGCTCGTCCTGACGGTTGACGTTGGAATCGGAGAAGCCCGTGGCGATAACGGTGATGCGCACCTGGTCGCCCAGGGACTCGTCGACAACGGTACCAAAGATGATGTTGGCCTCGGGGTCGACGGCATTGGCGACAACGTCGGCGGCGTCGCTGATCTCCTGGATGCCCAGGTCCTTGGAGCCGGCGATGGAAAGCAGGACGCGCGTGGCGCCATCGATGGAGCTCTCGAGCAGCGGACTGGAGATAGCCTGCTGGGCAGCGTCGACGGCACGAGTGTCCCCAGAAGCGGTACCGATACCCATCATGGCGGTACCGGCCTGCTTCATGATGGTCTTAACATCGGCGAAGTCCAGGTTGATGATACCCGGGACGGTGATGAGGTCGGTGATGCCCTGGGTGCCCTGAGAAAGGACGCCATCGGCAATCGCGAACGCCTCGAGCATCGTAGTCTTCTTCTCGGCGATGTCGAGCAGCTTGTCGTTAGGGATAACGATCATGGTGTCGACGCAATCGGAGAGGGTCTTGATGCCCTCCTCGGCGCTCTTCTTGCGCTTGCGACCCTCGAAGGTGAAGGGCTTGGTCACGACGGCGACGGTCAGCGCGCCGACCTCGTTCATCGCGATATCGGCAACGATGGGAGCAGCGCCGGTACCGGTACCACCGCCCTCGCCGCAGGTGATGAACACCATGTCGGCGCCAGCGAGCGCCTCGGCGATATCGTCGCGGGACTCATCGGCAGCCTTGCGGCCAACCTCGGGGTTGGCGCCGGCGCCCAGGCCGCGGGTAAGGTCGGTGCCGATGTGCACCTTGATATCGGCATCAGAGATCGCGAGCGCCTGAGCATCGGTGTTGATGGCAACAAACTCGACGCCGCGGATGCCCTCTTCGATCATTCGATTGACCGCGTTGGTACCGCCGCCACCGACGCCGACCACCTTAATGACGGCAAGGTAGTTGTTGATCTCTGTCTCGTGCATGTCGGTCCTCCGAACAAAGGTTATAGCCATAGCATGGGTTGACCCCTGCGCACATTAACCTTCAGGTTGAAAGTAAATGCAAAGGTAAACCGTATTATGTTTGCACATTATGAACGTATCAGTCAAATAATTGACCGTGAAAACCAAACAAACCAGATAAACGGCGTGGTATGGCCCCTCAACAAAGCTGTTTAGGATACTAGGCGGTCGGTGCGTTCCTAAACGTGTAGTTGCCCGGAGAGCGCACATTGATATAGGTCACGCCCTCTACCTGCGAAAGCAGCTTGGTCACGATGCGTTCTTTCTTGGCGATATCGTCCGAATCGCCCAGCGACACCTCAACGCCGTTGTCGAGATTTGCCGAGATAGCCTCAACGGAAGGTGTGGAAATATCCTTCACCTGGTCCAAGAACTCGCTCGAAAAACCGCGTGCGTAATCCAGGCCGGCCTTGACGGCCTTGGAGCTCACCGCCCGACCCGAAACCGGTGCGACATCGGCCGAGACGTCAGTCAACAGCACGGCGCCGTAGTGCTTGGCAAGCGCCAGGGCCGCATCGATGCCGGTCAGGGTGTTGGCACCCTCCCCCGATGTAATGACGTTCCCCTGGTCGTCCACCTCGACAGACGTCGACAGCGGAGCGATCCAGGTGTCATCGTCTCCGATGGCCCAGGCAAGGTCATCGGAGCTGATATAGGCAATTGCGATGACCTTGCGCTCCATAGGCGTAATGATGAGCGTATGCGGGAACTGACGCTGGACATCCACGCCCGAGACCCACGGGTTCTGCTTGAGGTCCTCGGTAATCTGGTCGGGATCGACGTTAAAAAGCGACGTTCCCTCGGGCAAATCGATCAGCTGGATAGCATCGTGCTTCGTCACATGCTCGCTGCCTTGAATCTGAATATCAGTGGCGGTAAACAATCCAGAGTTGATCACCACGATGGCAACGACGACGAGCACGGCCAAGACGGCCAGAACGCCGCCCACGATTTTGCCTTTGCCTGTAACGACAGAAGCGGCGTCTGATGTTTTATTTGCCATCGCCCCAAGTGAAGATAACGGGTTGACGCCTTTTTTACTCGAAGGCTTCTTAGCGGTAGCCGGCACCGATGTCAGCGAGCGCGGTTTTGATGTGCCCAGCGTGCGACCCGGACGCGCCGCTTTAGTTCCCGTCGAGGGCTTAGGAGTTGCCATGGGACGGGCAGGCTTGGCGCCCATAACAGGCTTTGACGTCACCGAGGGACGCGAGGACTTTTTTGCGGCCGGACGATTACCGAGCTGCGAGCCGACGACCGGACGACTGGCCTGTCGAGCATGCCCGACAGACTTAGAGTGCGCGACGGTGTTGCGTTGAGGTTTGGCAGGCGCGCCGGAACGCCCTCCGGCGCGGCGGAAGGTAGGTTTCGATGCTCTAGAAGCCGAGGAATTTAACTTCCGGTCTGAGCTCGATGCCATACGCCTCCCTCACCTTTCCGTGCACATGCCTGATAACCGCGGCCACGTCATCGGCCGAGGCGGTTCCGTTATTAACGATAAAATTAGCGTGAACGGGCGAAACTTCCGCGCCGCCAATCGAAAAACCCTTTAATCCACAATCCTCGATAAGCTTGCCCACGCTCGCATCGGGCGGGTTGCGAAAGACCGACCCGCAGGATGCGCGACCCATGGGCTGCGTACGCTTGCGCCTCGTCAGGTACCGCTCCATGCGCTCGCGAATGTCGGCCTTGGGCGCCGGTTTAAGCTTGAGCACGCACTCGAGGATGATCTCATTGCGGGGAAGGCTACATTCGCGGTAGCCCCAAGTGATCTCGGACCCCGCATAATGCTTGATACCGGATGCCGGGTCAAACGTTACGACATCCTCACCCAGCGAGCCAATCCACTCGGTCCGTGTGC
>CABUZE010000046.1 GCA_902495955.1 uncultured Collinsella sp.
CATATGGAGCCGCAACCCGATATGGCCGTGACTGTTGAGCGCGGAGTCATCACATGGATGGGGCCGAGTGCTGTGGCGCAGGCGCCTGCGGGTGCCGAGGTTGTCGACCTGGCAGGTGCGTATCTCATGCCAGGCCTCATCAATATGCACGTGCACCTGTGTGGCTCGGGCAAGCCTGTCTCGGCCGGCGATGCGGGCGCGCTGATGAAGAAGCTCGATAATCCCGTGGGCCGTGCCATCGTCCGCCGCATCCTCAAGGGCAGTGCCCAGCAACAGCTGGCAAGTGGCGTGACCACGGTGCGCGGCGCGGGCGACCCACTGTTTGCCGATCTTGCCGTGCGCGATGCTATCGATGCCGGCAAGTATCAAGGTCCTCGCCTGGTGGCGCCGGGAACGGGCGTTACGGTGCCGGGCGGCCATGGCGCGGGCTTGTTCGCCCAGGTGGCCAACAGCCCCGTCGAGGCAGCCGAGCAGGTGAGAGACCTGTATGCGCGCGGCGCCGACGTCATTAAGCTGTTCGTAACGGGCGGTGTGTTCGATGCGACCGAGGTGGGCGAGCCGGGCGTGCTGCGTATGCCGGTGGAGGTTGCCGCGGCGGCGTGCAAGGCGGCGCACGAGGTGGGCCTGCCGGTTATGGCTCATGTCGAGAGCACCGAGGGCGTGAAGGCCGCGCTTGAGGCCGGGGTCGACACGATCGAGCACGGTGCCCCGATGACGCCCGAGATCCTGGAGCTGTATCGTGGCGCCGCGGGCACACAGCTCGAGGGGCGTGCGCCGAGTGTGACCTGCACTATCAGCCCGGCGCTGCCGTTTGTATTGCTCGACCCGGAAAAGACCCATTCGACCGATACGCAAAAGAAGAACGGCGACATCGTGTGCTCGGGCATCATCGAGAGCGCCCGTGCCGCACTGGAAGCTGGCGTTAAGGTGGGCCTTGGCACGGACTCGAGCTGCCCGTTCGTGACGCAGTACGACATGTGGCGTGAGGTGGCCTATATTGCCAAGTATGTCGGCGTGAGCAACGCCTTCGCGCTGCACACGGCCACGCAGGTCAATGCTGAGCTACTGGGGCTGGGCGGCGAGACCGGCACGATCGAGTGCGGCAAGGCCGCCGATATCCTGGTGACGCGCAAGAATCCGCTCGATGACCTGTGCGCACTGCGTGAGCCGATGCACGTGATGTGCCGTGGTGATCTGGTGCGCAAACTCAAGGTGAAGCGTATTCCCGAGGTGGATGCCGAGCTCGACACGATTATGGCCATGCCTGCCGAGGCGTTGGCCGAGGAGCTTGCCCGCGACGGCGTGGCGTAAGCGTGCGATATGGCGATGCGACAAAGGGGCAATCCCTTTGTCATAATCAAAAAAGCCGAGGTCTCAGTGCGAGGCCTCGGCTTTATTTTGTCCCATGGTATGGCGGCTATGAGCGCGTCTCCATCTTGGCGTGGCACTTGGGGCAGGTGACGCGGATCTTGCCTTTGCCCTTGGGAACGGAGAGCATCTGGCCGCAGTTGGGGCACTTGAGATAGGCCGTAGTTTTGCGGCCCTTCCACATCTTCTTGGCCGTGCGCTTGGCACGCTCAAAGTCTTCCTTGCTGGTGCCGGCCGCGCGCGAGGTGCTGGCCGCTGCAGTTCTACCGCCCAAGCTGGCGACGAACTTGCCCAGGCCGGGGACGTTCGCGGTCGCGGCGACAAAGGCCTCGTTCTCCTTGCGACGTGCGTCGACGTTTTTGGACAGGCCGCGCAGCACGCCAATCACGATAACGGCGATGGCGATCCAGCTGAGCCACTGGATGCGGGCTATCGATCCGACCATCGCGATGACGATGCCGGCAAAACCCATCACGATGGTGAGTTCATCGGCACCATTGCGACCCTTCATAAAGTCATTCATGCAAATTGCCTTTCGTTCGATATGCTGCACGCCTTTATACCCGATTTAGAGCAAGGGGGACAGGTTAATCTGCACCAATGTGGTGCAAACATACCTGTCCCCAATGCCCCAATTACTTGGAGAGCTTGTCGACGACGCGTTCGATCTCGGCGAGCTTGGCGGCTTTGAGATCTTCGTCGCCCGATTCGATTGCCGAAGTCACGCAGCCCTCGATATGCGCCTTGAGCACGTCGGCGTTGATGCGCGCAATGAGCGCCTGCGTTGCCATGAGCTGCGTGGAAATATCGACGCAGTAGCGGTCCTCATCGACCATCCGCAAGATGCCGTCGATCTGGCCGCGTGCCGTCTTGAGCATGCGGGTCACCGATTTGTGGTCTGCCATCATGGCGGGTCCTCGTTTCTGGTCGATCTTCCGGATGCCCCCGTCAGTTGCGGTGAAATACGGACTGTTCAAAGGCCTAGGGCGGCCCAACAGTCCGTATTTCACCGCAACTTCTGAGGATTGAGTAGGCAGCGCCTGCTACGCGGCGGTTACGGACAGGGCATGGAATTTCTCGCCGGCGCCCTCGACGGCGGCGGCGAGCTGCTCGGCGGTCACGGTGTCGGCGCACTCCACCTGGACAGTCTGGGTCTCGTGATCGGCGTCGGCATCGGTCACGCCGGCAACGTTGAGCAGCGCCGTCTCGACGGTGGCGTCGCAGTGGCCGCACATAAGGCCGGAAGTCTTAATTGTGAAACGCATGGATATTCCTCTCTGTTGTGTCGGCTTTCCCAGGCACCCGACCTTGACCTTCAAGCCGTCGCTCGCGTATCAAAGTACGCGTCGCTCCTCTTTCAGGTCAATCTCGGGCATCTGGAAAACCCGTTCTAAATGGACTGAATGGTGAGCCTATTTTGCCACTTTCGGCTTAAAGGTTCGCAGGCGCAGCGCATTGGACACGACGCAGACACTCGACAGGCTCATGGCCGCGGCGCCGAACATCGGCGAGAGCTGCCAACTCGTGAGAGGGAAGAACACGCCCGCGGCAAGCGGAATGCCGATGCCGTTGTAGAACAGCGCCCAGAACAAGTCCTGCTTGATGTTGCGGATCGTGGCGCGCGACAGCTCGATGGCGCGGGCGACGTCCATGAGGTCGCTGCGCATGAGCACCACATCTGCCCCCTCCTTGGCGATGTCGGCGCCGGTGCCGATCGCAAGGCCCACGTCGGCGCGCGCCAGGGCGGGGGAGTCGTTGATGCCGTCGCCCACCATGGCGACCTTGCTGCCCGCATCCTGCAGCTCGCGCACGTGGCGTTCCTTGTCGGCGGGGAGGACGTCGGCGATGACCTGCTCGCTGCTCAGTCCCACGCGGCGGGCAATCGCTTCGGCGGTGACGCGGTTGTCGCCGGTGAGCATGCGCACGTCGACGCCGAGCTTGCGGAGCGCGGCGATGGCCTCGGCGCTCGTCTCTTTGACCTCGTCAGCTACGGCGATGGTGCCGACAAGCTCGCCGTTCTTGGCAAAGAACAGCGGTGTTTTGCCCTCGGCGGCGAACTGTTCGGCAAGGCCGGCGGGCACCTTCGCGCCCAGCTCGTCCATCAGACGTATGTTGCCGGCTGCGATGGCGTTTTGCCCCTCGCGCGCCGTAACGCCACGACCGGGCACGGCGGCAAAGTCCTCGACCATGCGCGCGACAATTCCGCGCGCCTCGCACTCGGCCATAATCGCCTCGGCCAGCGGGTGCTCACTTGAGCGCTCCAGCGCGGCGGCCAGCTTGAGCAGCGCCTTTTCGCTCATGGCGGGCGAGCCGTCGGCGCGCGTGGCTACCGCGATATCGGTCACGGCAGGCTTGCCGCGGGTGACCGTACCCGTCTTGTCGAGCACCACGGTGCCCACGCTGCGTAGGTTCTCCAGCGCCTCGGCGCTCTTAAACAGAATGCCCATTTCGGCGCCCTTGCCGGTGCCGACCATAATGGCGACGGGCGTGGCCAGGCCCAGCGCGCACGGACAGCTGATCACCAGCACGGCCACGGCGGAGGTGAGCGCCTCGTTTATGCTGCCGGTCAGTGCCATCCACACCGCAAAGGTCACGGCCGAGATCGCAAACACCACGGGCACGAACACGCCGGCGACTTTGTCGGCCATGCGGGCGATAGGCGCCTTGGTGGCGTTGGCGTCCTCGACGAGCTGGATAATCTTGGCGAGCGACGTGTCGGCGCCCACGCGTGTGGCACGGAAGGTAAACGAGCCGGTACGGTTGACAGTGGCGGCGTTGACGGTGTCGCCGGCGGTCTTTTCCACGGGGATGGACTCGCCGGTGAGCGCGCTCTCGTCCACGGCCGAAGCGCCCTCGAGTACGACGCCGTCGACAGGGATGGACTCGCCGGGGCGCACGCGCAGCACCTGGCCGGGAAGGATGGCGTCGACGTCCACAGCGGTCTCGGTGCCGTCCTCTGCAACGACGGTCGCGGTCTTGGGTGCTTAGTCGATGAGCGCCTCGATAGCGCCGCCGGTCTTGGACTTGCTGCGCGTCTCGAGGTATTTGCCCACGGTGACGAGCGACAGGATGGTGCCAGCGCTCTCAAAATACAGGTTGTCCATGCTCGTCATCATGGCCTCGTGCACCTGACCTGCGGCTAGCTGGTCGGCCATGATGAACATGGCGTAGAGCGACCAGGCGATGGAGGCGGTGGCGCCCACGGCAATAAGGGCGTCCATGGTGGGCGCGCCGTGTGCGAGTGATTTAAACCCGTTGATAAAGTACGCGTCGTTGACGTAGACGATGGGAATGAGCAGGACGAGCTCGGTGAGCGCGAGCGTCATGCTGTGGGTGTGGTCGGTGAAGATGCCGGGCAGCGGCCAGCCGAGCATGTGCCCCATGCCTATGTAGAACAGTGGGATGAGGAATACGATCGAGATGATGAGGCGGGCGCGCATGGCAGAGGCGGCAGCCTCCAACTTTTTGGTTGGCGACTCCATGTGGGCGGCGCCGGACCTGGCTTGCGCGCTGCCGCTTGAGCTGGCGGTGTCGGTACCCGTGCTGACGGGTGAGGCCGAGTAGCCCGCGCGGTCGACGGCGGTGCAGATATCGTCGGGGGAGACCTGCGCGGGGTCATAGTCGACCATCATGGAACCGGCGAGCAGGTTGACCGCGACGCTTTGGACGCCGTCGAGCTTGCTCACGGCACGGTCCACGTGCGCTTGGCACGCGGCGCACGTCATACCGCCCACGTCAAACTTATCCTGAGCCATGGCTTCTCCTTTCTGTGACGTAGTGTCGGAAATGTTAACCATCCGATACTATATACCCATACCCCCTGGGGGTGTCTAGTAATAGTTGGAATGTATGACTTTTCATTACAGATGAGGGTGGTTGGTTGGCCGATGGACCGTCCCAACCAATCATCTCAATCTGTAACATCTGAGGACCGTTTTGCCTGCTAGATGTTACAGATTGAGATGTTGTCTCGCGGGGTTGGGGTTTGTCTCGTTCTGTAACATCTAGACCTGTATCTGCCGAGCTTGTGTTACAGATCGAGACAATTGCCGGGGAGGGGTCCCGTCACGGCAAGACGCCCGCTCTCTAGATACAGAATCCGGGGATCACACAGGTTCGTTTGTTTGGCTTGTCCGCAGGCGTTGCGTACGTAAAGACGTCGCCGTCGTGTCCAACGCGATTCAAATAGAGCGTGCCTTCGGTCTCCGATGAGTCGGGGCTCACCGTGCGCTCCCACCAGCAGGTGTCCTTGCCCTTCCACTGGCGGACCATCGTCTCGTTCGTGGAATACGGGCTCACCTTGAGCTCGCGGAAGAGCTGATACTCCTTGCCCTCGCCGTTGTAGATGTCTGCCAGGTAGTGATAGTCCTTGGCAAACGAATCGGGCGGTTGCGTACCGCACAGCTCGACCATGGCGGGCAGCCAAAGGGTTGCGGGCAACTCGCTCAGACACGATGCACTGTTGGCGGCGCCAGCGTTATTCGAGATCTTTTTGACAGATTTGATGAGTGCGCGCAACTCGTTGGGCAGCAGCTTAAGGCCGTCGCCGTTGAGCCATTCCCGCAGCTCGCAATCTGCCCAGCCGGCGCTCGGCGGTTCAGCCGCAGCGTTGCGCTCGGCAATACCCGCATCGAACATAAACGTCAGTCCGGCCTTGCCCGTCCCGTCCAGAAGTTCATCGTGGCGGATGCCCACAAGCTGCGCGCCAACCTGCAGCCCGTTGGTGAGCGTGACACGCTTGGTACACGGATAGGGGATACGCCCATCGACATCGAGCAGGTGATAGCGCTTGGCAATCTCGCGTGCCTCGCTACGGGTCTCGGCGGCCTTAATCTTGAGCGAAATCTCCTGCAGCTGATCCCAGGTGTAGTCGTCAAGCGAACCGCGGATGCCGTCCAGGTAGTCGGGGATGCCAAAGCCATGGGTCGCCGCCCCAACGACGCTGAGCCCCGCAACGGCTGCAACGACGCCACCGATAATAAACCGGCGGCGGGTCATGGCATCGTGCCGGGCCTGCTCCAGAATCTCTCGCGCGCGCTCGCCGGCGACGTCGACCTTAAGGTGCGTACCGGAGTCGATGTCGATTGCGGCGTCACTGCCCGCGCCCTCGCGGCCCTCGGATTCGGCGTCGGTGAGGTATGTCGAGAGCACCTCGAGCATCTGCTGCTCGGTAGGGCGATCGCACTGCTCGACTGAGAGACCCTTCATGATGATTTGGACAAGCGCTTCATCGCCCTCGCAGCGCGGCTCGAGCGGTGCCGGCTTGGTCTTGGTCTTTACGAGATAGAACGAGCCGGTTGCAGCGGCGTCCGTCGACTCAAAGTCAAACGGTTTGCGACCGCTGTAGAGCTGGTACAAAATGCTCGAAAGCGCATAGACGTCGATTGCCGGCGAACGGCGAAGGGCCGCGATGCCTTCGATATCCTGCGTGAGCATCTCGGGCGCGGCGTATGCGGGCGTGGCAAAGCGCCAGATGTCGGCGCGCCGGGTGATCGTGTCGTCGCCGAGAGCCATGGTCGCGGAGCCCATGTCGATGAGGCAGGGGTCAAAGGAGCAATCGGCAATCTGCTGCTCGAG
>CABUZE010000047.1 GCA_902495955.1 uncultured Collinsella sp.
GCGCTCAGGGCAAGCCGCTCGGGCCAAATCCTCGCGAAACACTGCTGCGCAAACATTATAATGCTGCAGCACACGACGCTGCCCGCGGGGCCAATACGCTTCTCGCCAAGGGCGTCCTCCGAGTACCAATTGCGCTTTTCGGCCTTCACCTCGTGTCCCATCGAGCCGCGGAAATGGCGATATTTATCGGTTCCCACGCCCGAAAGATATACGTTTACGTGCGGTTTGTTGCTCACGCGGAATGAAGTCAGCAGCACCACAGCGATAAACGCCACGATAACCACCATCAGATACATGGCGTCCTTGCCGATAACGTACGGCACGCGGCCAAACACCATGGCCAAGTAAGGCGACACCAGACCGCTCGAGATAACCGGGAACGCCACGCAGCACAGAATCAGCAGCGCGGCGATGGTGTTGAGTGCCACCCATTCGGTCTTATGGACATTGACCTCAACGTTTTGAGCCGTAGGGTCGACGCCCGAAAGCTTGGCAAGCCACTTGCCCCAGAAGAAGAACGTCGCAGCCGAGCCAAAGGCCAGCACCATGATCATGAGCACGTTGCCAGTCTGCGCAAACGCCACCAGGGCACCCCACTTGGACACGAGCATGCCAAACGGCGCCACAAACATGCCCATGATGCCCAGCATCATCAGGCGCGTCAGGTGCGGCATGCGGCTGAACATGCCGTCCATGTCCTCGATATCGCGGCTGCCGATATGATGCTCGGCCGTGCCCACGCACAGGAACAGCAGCGACTTTGCCACCGTGTGGAACAGGATCAGAAAGATGGCCGCCCATACGGCCTCGGGCGCGCCGACGCCCAGGCAGGCACTGATGAGGCCCAGGTTGGAGATGGTGGAGTACGCGAGCACACGTTTGGCGTTGCTCTGCGAGATGGCCATGAGGGCAGCGAGCAAAAACGTGATGGCACCCACACTCGTGACCATAAAGCCGGTCACGGGATAGATGGCATAGAGCGGGCTCAGCTTGACCATGAGGAACACGCCGGCTTTGACCATGGTGGACGAGTGCAGCAGGGCGCTCGTGGGCGTGGGGGCAACCATGGCACCCAACAGCCAAGTGTGGAACGGCATCTGTGCGGCCTTGGTGAGTGCGGCAAGCGAAAACAGGATGACCGGCATCACCAGCAGTGCGGACTGCGCGGTTCCGGCGCCGGAAAGCTCGATCATGCCCGAGATGGTCAGCGGCATGCCGTTAACGTGCAGATACATGAGTCCGGCCAAAAACGCGATACCGCCCAGCATGTTGAGGATGATCTGGGTAAAGGCGTTCTTGATGGCCTCGGGCGTGCGCGTATAGCCAATCATAAGGAACGAGCACACGGTGGTAATTTCCCAGCCGCAGAACAGCCACTCAAGGTTGTCGCTCGTCACGATGACGAACATGGCCGAGAGGAACAGGAACATAAGTGCCAGGAACTGCGGACGTCGATCGGGCGCGGTCTGCCCGCGCAGCGCGGCCTCGTGCTCATCATGGGCCTGGAAGTCCTTCATGTAGCCCAAAGCGTAGATACAGATAAGGCTGCCGACGATGCCGACGGCGAGGACCATGATCACGCTCATATAGTCCAGGTAGAGCGGCGTCGCCGTGACGGCTTCGGCCATGGGCAGCGTCATGGCTGCAAAGGCGAGCGAGCCCACCAGCTGGACTATGCCGAGCACTGTGGTAAGCACGTTCCTATATTTGTACGCGTTGTACAGGATGACGGCGCACAGGATGACATCGATGGCGGAGCTGATGATCGAGAGCACATGCGAGGTGCCGGGGGCAACCTCAAAGCTCTGCGGACCCGTGCCAAAAAACATGACGGCGACTACAACTGTCACCGCCATAATAATGCCGGAACCTATGAGCCCCACCGCATCGCGGGCGCGGTCACCGCGCGCGAGCAGCATGCCCAGCGCCGGTACCAGCGGAAACAGGGTAAGGAAATACAGTAGCGTCATACCATCACTCCCCCATGCAAAAACGCTGCAATTGTTTAACGTTATAGCTCAATTACGGGGTTGCGGTGGCAGGTTTTCGGTCAACTGGGGAGTTTTAGACGTACGGGGCAAGGGCGCGTCCGCATTGGAGCAGAGAGGCGACGCTCCCCCTATCGCAGCGACAGGCGCGCGGGCCACTGCGCGCGGTTTATTGGCCACTTTGGAGGATGTCCCGACAGGCTCGCGCCGGTCCAAAAAGTTGGCGCGGCAAGAAAAATGCGCCCCTATGAGCGCACCATCCCGTTTGCTATTCCGCCTTTTTAACGCGCGGCTTGCGACCGCGCGGCTTATCGATAAGCGCGTCGGCGCCGCCATCGCGATACTGACGACACCAAGCCTTGACCGAAGACTCGCTGGGAATCTTGTGTTTGATCATGGCCTCGCGAACCGTCAAGCCGTTTTCCAGACGGTCCTTAACCACAGCGAGCTTTACGTCGTACGAATAGGTGTGATGATGCGAACCGGCATTGAGAACGGCGTCGGCACCGCCCACGGCATACGCGCGGGCCCACTGACGAGCCGTGGCCTGGGGAATGCCAAGCTCCGCGGCGAGGGCGCGATGACCGACCCCCTCTTGAAGGATCTCGACGGCGCGCTGCCTAACCTCGGGCGCATGCGTGCGAGTCCTAGTTGCTTCCGACATACCTGCCACTTCTTAGCCTTAACCGTTAATCTGCTTTCTTACGTGCAAGTTAGATAGTAGCATTTTACCGTTTGCTCAAAGCAGTTAATTAAAATAGACGCGGCGTTATCTGGGCATTTGGCACCAAATTACGACATTTCTTTATCGATTATTTACGCTGGTAGCTGACTCGCAGCTAATCGTCATTCGCTTGTCAACAAAATTGGCATCTCTTTATGTCCTTTGGTATAGAGGATATAGTTATTAACCCCTCCCTCAATAATTTTGAGTGATCTGCAAGACAGTAGACGTCCTCACTCCTCATGATTACCGCGCATTGCCGTCCACCGGAGCAAAACAAAAAGGGCGGGACCTGCTGCGCTTGCAGGCCCCGCACCGGTTGACACCCGACGGGACACAGCCGGGCGAGACGGATCCGTACTACCGCCCCGCCTGGCCGCGATGTTCAACTACAGCTCGTTGGCCGCGTGATACGCCGTGCGAATGGCGCTCGCGATGTCGGCGGTGCGCTCACCCGAGCAGTCGCCCACGCAGGTCACGGGCACCGTCACGCCATCCAGGTCAAACGCGTTGGCCTTGGAGCCCACGGCCATCACCACGTAATCGCAGGCGATCTTCACCGGCTCCTCGGCGCCGTCCTCGGTGGTGCGAACAGCCTCCACGCCCTCGTCGGTAATGGCGGTCAGGCGGGTCTTCACGTGCTGCTCCACGTTGTGCTCTGCAAAGTCGCTCATAATCAGCGGCAGAATGGTCTCGGACTCGCCCGCGGCAATCTTGTCGAGCATCTCGACGATCGCCACCTCGCAGCCGTGCTGCAGCAGATACTCGGCAGTCTCGGTGCCCACCAGGCCACCGCCAATGACGGCGACGCGGCCGCTGAGCTCCACCTTGCCGGCCAGCACGTCCCAGCTCGAGACGACCTTGTCCGAGTCGGCGCCCGGAACGGGGATGACCACGTCGTGCGCGCCCACGGCCACAATCGCGGCGTCGGCGGCGTTGAGGTCCTCAGCAGTAGCGGCATGGTTGAGCTCAACCTTCACGCCCAGGCCGGGCAGAATCTTCTCGTAATACTCGACCGAGCGCATGATCTCGTCCTTGCGCGGAGGCGCGGCCGCCAGCACAATCTGGCCGCCCAAGTGATCGCTCGCCTCGTAGATGGTCACGTCGTAGCCGCGCTTGGCCGCCACGCGTGCGGCCTCCAGGCCGGCAATACCGCCGCCCACCACGGCGATCTTCTTGTCGCCCTCGCCCGGCTTGATGGCGACGGTCGCCTCGTCGCCGTTCTCGGCGTTGAGCACGCACGAGATGTACTTGCGGTTTTGATTCGCATCGACGCAGCCCTTGTTGCAGTTGAGGCACTCGCGAATGGGCTCGCCCGTGGCGGCCTTCAGCGCAATGTCGGGGTCGCACATGAGCGAACGGCCGTAGGCGATGATGTCGGCGGCGCCGTCTTCCAGAATCTTCTCGCCGGCCTCGACCGAGACAACACGGCCGACGGTTGCCACCGGCACGGAGACCAGGGCCTTGACGCGCTCGGCCACGGGCAGCGTCCAGTTGTAGGGCATGGCGCCCATGGGCGGAATGGTGTCGCCCATGTTGCCGGTGTGGTTGGCCTGTGCAACCTGGATCATGTCGATGCCCGCGCCCTCGAGCAGCTTGGCGAACTCGCAGGCCTCGTCAGGCTGCAGGCCGCCCTTGCCGCGCGGCGTGCCGTCGGGGTTCTCCATGATCACGGGGAGCTTGTACTCCACCATCAGCTGCGGCGCGGCTTCCTTAATGGCAGCGACGACCTCCAGCGCGTAGCGAACGCGGTTCTCGAACGAACCACCGTACTCGTCGGTGCGCTGGTTGAGGATGGCCGAGCACAGCGAACCCACCAGGCGATCGCCGTGGACCTCGATGGCGTCGATGCCGGCCTGCTGTGCGCGAGCGGCCGAGGCAGCGATGGCCTCCTTGATCTGGGTGAGTTGCTCCACACTCGCCTCGTTCACAAAGTGCTGCATGTCGTGGTGCAGCTTGGCGTAGGCCTGATTGCGGATCTCGAAGGACTCGGCCATCTTGGCGGCAAAGGTCTCCTCGTCGCCGGCGGCCTTGGCCTCCTGCGCGGCCTTGGCGGCGGCCATGGATCCCATGACCATGCGGCCGACACCGGGCACATCGTACTCGGGGTGGAACAGCTGCAGCGCGACCTTGGCGCCGTGCTTGTGGACGACGTCGGCCAGGGCCTTAAACGTGGGGATCTGGGCGTCGGTTGCCAGCTTGGGCGTGGGGCTCGCGGTCATGACGGGAGCGACGTCGCCGATGACGATGTAGCTCACGCCGCCACGGGCCAGGCGCTCGTAAAAAGCCAGGCTGCGCTCGCCAATGGAACCGTCGCGCTCCTCGTAGCCGGTGGTCAGCGGCGGGAACATAATACGGTTCTTGAGCTCAAGGGGGCCAACCGTAATTGGCTGGAGCAGCTTGGATGCAGGTGCGGTCATGAACATTCCTCTCTTGTAGGCGCGGCGGCGATGATGCCGCGTAGTTGTCTAGAGGATATGGCATGGAAGCACGGCGGCACAACGAAAATCGGCGAATATCAGGTGGCGGCAGGTGGATGGGGCGGGCCGGCCCGCCGGTTTGCCCGCCGGTTTATCTCAATCTGTAACAGTTACGCGGCAAAACCGGGTCTTACTGTTACAAATCAAGATATTCCTCTCAACCCGTCCTCAACAATCTAGATCTGTAACATCTAGACCCACTTTTGTCCCCTACCTGTTACAGATCGAGACAAACCAAACCCGCCTGCTAGAAAATCTCAATCTATAACAACAACTCGGCAAAATCCGTCCCTCGTGTTACAGATTTAGACAAACACGACCCAACCCACCGGTATATCTCGATCTGTAACACCTAGCCGCCCAAATCGGGTCTAGATGTTACAGATCGAGATCTTTGATTGAGAGGCCGAGAATTGGACCGAAAACACGGTCCCGGGATAACAAAAAAGCTCGCCGGCTAGGCCGACGAGCTGCAAGTTCTTGGTCGCGGGGGCAGGATTTGAACCTACGACCTCCGGGTTATGAGCCCGGCGAGCTACCAGACTGCTCCACCCCGCAATGTCTGGGCGCCTCATGTGCGCAAGAAAGAATATTACGCGGGAGTTCGGTGGACGGCAAGGAAAATCTCGTAGAGCATAATTCCTTCATATTTAAACCCCTCAGCTCATATACCTGCAAACGAATCGCAGCCTGACGCCGCTCGCGGCGCGTATACAATGGTGCGCGTCCTTTTATGCCAACACTGGGAGTAGACATGCTGCTCGCTATCGATATGGGAAACACGCAGACGGCCATGGGCCTGTTTGACGGAGACGAGCTGGTGCAGTCGTGGCGCATGCCCACCGACCGCTCCTATACCGCCGACGAGATCCATGTGCGCCTGATGGGTTTCTTTAAGATGTACGGCCTTTCGCTCGGCGCGGTCGACGCGATCGCCTTTGCCGGCGTGGTGCCGCAGCTCTCGCGCGAATGGCACGCCGTGGCCGACCGCATCGCGGCGGATGCCATCGTCATCGGGCCACAGACGGCCGCGGTGACCAAGCTGCGCGCGGCGCGACCCCAGGCCGTGGGCGCCGACCGCGTCGCTAACGCCGTCGCAGCCGAAGCTTTCTACGGCGCGCCGGCGATCGTGGTGGACTTTGGCACCGCAACCAATATCGACGTCATCGACGAGGACGGCTATTACATTGGCGGAGCGATCGCGCCGGGCATCCGCATCTCCATGGACGCGCTTGCCGCCCGTGCCGCCAAGCTCGCCAGCGTGCCGCTCGAGGCACCCGAGCATGCCATCGGCCGCGACACCGAGGAATGCATCAAAGTCGGCGCCGTGATGGGCGCCGCCGCCATGGCCGAAGGCCTGGTCGCGCGCATGAAGCGCGAACTGGGCCGCGAGGATGCCACCGTTATCGCCACGGGCGGTCTCGCCAGCATCGTCGCCGATTCGACCGATGTCTTCGACGTGGTCGACGGACAGCTCACCATCAAGGGCATCTGCGAAATCTACCGCCGCATGCAGGAGCTGGGATAGAGCAGGGGCTTAAGTCGAGCACGCCCGATGCCACAGCCCCCGCAAACGTTCGCCAAGCCTATTCCCCAGATAGGCGAAACCCTCCCCGGCACAGGCCGAGGAGGGTCTTGTTGTCATCGTTATCTTTGAGCGCGGACGTCTCTCGTTACAGTCCGCGAATCCGTACGGCCTCGGGCGGA
>CABUZE010000048.1 GCA_902495955.1 uncultured Collinsella sp.
CACAGGATCTCATCCATGGCAGATTTGAGGGCCGTACGACGCAAAGTAAGCGCCGGAAACTCCTCGCGCAGGTCGTAGCGGGCCGTGACACCAAAGTTATTAATGGTATAGGCAGGGGTGCCATCCTCCCACACCGGGCGGACCTTTTGGCCCTCGGTGGTGGTGCCATGGTCCAGAATGTCGCGGCACATGGTTACAAACTGTTGATCAGCCTTGCTCATTGACCCTCCTGTCAGTTGCCTATAGGCTATTTTTTATTCTAGCCCAGGCGCGCGAGTGTCGGATTAGACACTTGGGCCGGCACACGCAATGCACGGCAGCACCGCACCGTCTGCGCCAACGAAACATCTTTGCTTTTTCTGACATATGCCAAAAATGCATTGCTCTGCAGCGCACACGCGTTATTCTATTGTTGACATATGTCAGATAAGGAGTGTGCATGGCAGGAAGACGCGAGAAACTGCGCCGCGTCGGGATCATCCCCGAATACCGCGGCTTTACCCCTGACGGCCTAGCCAGCGGAGACGCCATCGACATGACGATCGACGAACTCGAGGTGCTGCGCCTGTGCGACCTGGAAGGCCTTAACCAAGAGGCAGTCGCACAGCAGATGGGCATCGCGCGCGCCACGGTGGCGACAATTTGCAGTCGAGCACATCGCAAGGTGGCAAACGCGCTGGTCAATGGACGGGCGATCGTCATCGAAGGCGGCAATATCGCGTACTCCCCCATCACCACAGTGACGGCCGTATGGCCAGCAAAGGAGGTCGACACCATGAGGGTGGCAACCACGTACGACAACGGCAACATCTTTATGCACTTTGGCCGCAGCGAGCAGTTCAAGATCTACGACATTCAGGACGGCAAGGTGCTCAGCGAGCAGGTCGTGGGCACCGGCGGCACCGGCCACGGTGCCCTTGCGGGCCTGCTCGCCAACGGCGGCGTGGACACGCTCATCTGCGGCGGCATCGGCGGTGGCGCTATCAACGCGCTTGCCCAAGCCGGCATCACGGTATACGCAGGTGCCCAGGGCAGCTGCGACGCTTGCGTCGAGGCCCTTATCGCCGGCACGCTCGCACAGAACGGCGAGGCCACGTGCGGCTGCCACGCCCACGACCACGACCACGCCCGCGAACAGGGCGAGTCCTGCAGCTGCCACGGCCATCACGAGCACGAGGGCCACGAGGGCTGCGGCTGCCACTAACAGCACGGCAACGCGAGCTCGGGGCGCGACGCAAAGCGCAACCCAACAATCAAAGCCAACAACAAAGGCCACCCGGTAGCTTCCGAGTGGCCTTTGTCATATCAAGCTGGAATTACAGCCCTATTTCTTATTACGCATCTGCGCTTCCATCTGGCGCAGTAGCTCCATATCGGACTTGGGACCGCCCGTACCCAGGCCGCCCATGCCGCCCAGACCCATAGCGTCCAGGCCGGGGATATTGGGCATGCGCATCCTCTTGCCCTTCTTTCCCTTTTTGCCCTTTTTGCCGCCGGCCTGTGCCTGATTGGCCATCGTGCGCATGCGGCCCATCATCTTATTCATCTCGCCCCACTGCTTCATAAGGCTGTTGACCTCGGTGGGGGTCACGCCGGCTCCCTTGGCAATACGGGCGCGGCGCTGGCCGTTGATGATGGAGGGACGCAGGCGCTCCTCCTTGGTCATCGACATGATGATGGCCTCGTTCTTATCGAAGATGCCCTCGTCCAGGTTGCCGCCCATCTGGTTGAGTGCACGCTGACCACCGGGGAGCATGCCCAGGATACCCTTCATGCCGCCCATCTTCTTGACGGCTTTCATCTGGTCGAGCATGTCGTTCATGGTGAAGCCCTCGCGCAGCATACGCTCGGCAGCCTCGAGCTGCTCTGCGTCGGCTGCCTCCTGGGCCTTCTCGATAATACCGACGACATCGCCCATGCCTAAGATGCGCTTGGCCATGCGATCGGGATAGAACGGCTCAAGCGAATCGGGTTTCTCGCCCATACTCACAAACTTGATGGGCTTACCGGTCACCTGACGCACCGAAAGTGCGCCACCGCCACGGGCGTCACCGTCGAGCTTGGAGATAATCACGCCATCAAAGTCGGTGCGATCGGCGAAGGTCGAGACCACGTTGACGATGTCCTGGCCGGTCATGGCGTCGACGACCATCAGCACCTGGTCGGGCTTGACGGCCTTCTTGATGTCGACGGCCTCCTGCATCATCTGCTCATCGATCTGCAGACGACCGGCGGTATCGACAATGACCACGTCGCGCAGGTGATCGACGGCCTCCTGGATGGCGCCCTTGGCGATATCGACCGGGTGCGCACCGTCACCGCGGAAGACCGGCACGCCGATCTCGCCACCGAGCGTGGCCAACTGGTCGGCAGCGGCGGGACGATAGACGTCGCACGCGGCGAGCAGCGGCGAGCGGCCCTGCTTCTTGAGCAGGTAGGCCAGCTTTACGGCCGCCGTGGTCTTACCGGCGCCCTGCAGGCCCACGAGCATGATGACATTGGGAATACGGTTGCTAAAGACGAGCTTGCTCTCGGTTGAGCCGAGCATCTCGGTGAGCTCGTCGAGCACGATCTTGACGACGTTTTGCGCCGGCGACAGCGACTCCATGACCTCGGCGGTCATGCAGCGCTCCTTGGTCTTGGCAACGAACTCCTTGACGACCTTAAAGTTAACGTCAGCCTCGAGTAGCGCCATGCGAATATCACGCATGGCCGAGGTAATATCGGCCTCGGTCAGCTTACCCTTACCGCGCAGGCGGTCAAATGTGTCGTTGAGGCGATCGCTCAGGGAATCAAACACTGGTCACTCCTTAGTTGGACTCGCCCACCAGGGCGCGGCAGAAATCTTTGGCGTTAAACTCCTGCAGGTCATCAACCTGCTCGCCCACGCCGATGCGCAGGATCGGGAGCTTGAGTTTCTCGGCCACGGCCATGGCGATACCGCCCTTAGCCGTGCCGTCGAGCTTAGTCATGATAATACCGTCCAGGCCCAGCGCCTCGTTAAACTCGAGCGCCTGGTTCAGACCGTTCTGACCAGTGGCGGCATCGATCACAAGCACGTCCGAGACCGGCATGGGACCGGCGGCCATATTGGCGGCGCGCTTACGGGTCACATTGACCACCTTGGCGAGCTCGCGCATGAGCTCGGGGCTCGTGTGCAGACGACCGGCGGTATCGATGAGCACCAGGTCGCTGCCGCGCTTATCGGCCTCGTCGAGCACGTCATAGCACACGCTCGCCGGATCGGAGCCGCGGTCACGCTTGATAACCGGTACGCCGGCACGCTGGCCCCACACATCGAGCTGCTCGATGGCGGCGGCACGGAAGGTGTCGGCCGATCCGATCACCACGTTCTTGCCGCGGGCGGCCATGGCGCTCGCAATCTTGCCGACCGTGGTGGTCTTGCCGGCGCCGTTGATGCCGACAAACAGCACGCAGCTCGGCGTATCGGAAAACGGATCGCGCTCGATGGGCACAAAGTGCTGTTCAAGCTGCTCGGCCAGGGCGCGGCGAAGCTGCGGGGCGGTCTTGAGGTTCTTCTTGGCAGCGGCGTCGCGCAGGTCATCGGAGACCTGAATGGCGACCTCGGCACCCATGTCACCCATGACGAGGGTGTCCTCAAGGTCCTCCCAAAAATCCTCGTCGACCTCACCGCCAAAGTAGAAGACCTCGTTGAGGGCCTCGCGGCTGCGCTCAAGTCCGCGCGAAAGTGCGTCAAAGAATCCCATTATGCATTCACGACCTTTCCGGTTTCGCGATCGAGTTTTTGCGAGACGACGCGACTGACGCCGTCGGCTTGCATCGAGACGCCGTAGAGAACGTCAGCATCCTCCATAGTACGGCGCTGATGCGAGATTACCAAGAGCTGCGTATCGGAACGCAGCACATCGAGGGCGCCGATGAGCTTGGACAGGTTGGCGTCGTCGAGCGCCGCCTCGACCTCGTCCAGCACATAGAACGGCACCGTACGCGTGCGATACACGGCAAAGAGCAGGGCGAGCGCCGTCAGGCTCTTCTCGCCGCCCGACATGAGCATCATCTTGGTGATGCGCTTGCCGCGCGGCTGCGCCACGACCTCGATGCCCGTCTCGGCCGGATGCTCGGGATCGGTCATCTCAAGGTGAGCCTGACCGCCCGGGAAGAGCATGGCGAAGATCTCGCGGAAATTCGCGTCAACCTTCTCAAACGTCACCAGGAACGCCTTGCGCATCTTGCGGTCGATCGCCACGGTAATCTTGGTGAGCGCTTTGCGCGCGCTCTCCAGATCGGCCAGTTGCTCCTCGATGTAATCGGCACGGCGCTTGAGCTGCTCGTACTCCTCCATGGCGACCTGGTTCACAGGACCCAGGTTGTTGATCTGGCGCACGAGTTGGTTAAGCTCGCGCTCGGCGGCGTCGCGATCGGTAGGCGCCGGCAACATGAGCGCTTCCTCGAGCACCGTGGTACCGTCGGCGGTGATGGCCTTGATGGCAGCCTCGACCTGCACCTCGAGCTTGCCGCGCGCCACCTTGAACTCATTTTGCGTCGCAGCGGCAACATCGACCCTCTCTTTGGCGCGGGCGACCTCGGTCTTGGCGTCCTCGATAGTTTTCTTAAGTGAAGCCGAGTCCGCCTCCTCAAGCGTTGCCTGATCGCGCAGGCGCGCAGCCCAGTCCGAGGCGCGCTCCAACAGGGCAGAATAGCGCTCGTGCATCGGATCGACGCGAAGGCGCAGCAGCTCAAGCGAGCGCGAGGCCTGACGCGTCCCGCGGATACGGCGGTCAATGCCCTCCAGGCGATGCTCCAGGTCGGGCACGCGGCCCCTCAGAGAACGAAGACGCTCGCTCGTCTGGGCCAGGCGCACCTTGGCGTCGGCGAGCTTACCGGCTGCCTCAGAATCGTCACGGCGCACGCGATCGAGCTCGTCGTTGGCCTCGGCAATCTGCAAGCCTAAGTCGCTCGCCTGCGCACGGGCCTCGTCACGAGAACGAGTGAGCTCGTCCACGCGCGGACGTGCGGCACGAACGGCCTCTGCGGCCTGCTCGCGGCGCTTGAAAATGCGCACGCGCTCGACCTCGGCATTGTTGGCACTCTGCTCCAGGCGGCCGATCTCAGAGAGCAGCGAGCGGCGCTCGCCCTCAAGACGGGCAATCTCGCCGGCGGCATCGCCCTCGGCGGCGCGCGCCTCCTCGACGGCCGCATTGGCCTCGACGACCTGATCCGAAACATGCTCAAACACGGCAGTAAGATCGGGCTCCAGGCCCTCCAGCTCGCGGATACGACGCTTGCGCTCCAGAGCACCCGAAGCCTCGCCGGCATCAAGCCCCACGCGAACCAGACCGCCGAAGGCAACGCGTGCGCCATCGGGAGTCACATAGGTCACGCCATCAACGACCGGCGCGGACAGCGCGGCGGCCAAGTCATCAACCACGTAATAGCCGCCGAGCAATGCCTCGACGACCGGACCGTAGCCCGCACGCACGGACAGGCGATCAACAAGACGGGCACCGGCGGCACCCTCGGCAGCCGCAGAGCCGCTCACGCTGCGCGCCACCAGCAGTGCCTCGCCCGAGGCCTTCTTCTGGTCCAGGGCAGCGCGACCGGCGCGCTCAAGTGCGGCAGTGTTATCGAACAACAGGGCATCGATATCGCCGGCGAGCAGCTGCTCAACCAGGCCTTCAAGCTCACGCGGTGCCTCGAGCACATCGCCCAGACGGCCCGAAACATCGTCGCCCAGCGCGCCAACCAGGCGGCTTACGAGCGGCGAGCTGTCGGCCATGCGAGCATCGAGCTTCTTTTGGCTCGCGAGCTCCGAGCGCACCTCGGACAGCTTGTTGCGCGCCTCGCTCTCGCGGGCACGCAGGTCCTTAAGGGCAGCGCGTGCCGTCTCGGTGGCCTCGTGCGCATCGCTCTGGTCCCGACGAGCCGCCTCAAGGGCGCTCTCAAGCTCCTCAGCACGGTCGCGGCGGCTCTCAAGCGATGCCGTGACCTCCTCGAGCTGCTCGTCGATCTGCTCCAGGCGCGAGGCATACATGTTGTCCTCGACCTCGGCATTGGAAAGCGAATCCTTTACCTTGGCAAGCTCAAGCGCAGCATTATCGGCAACGCGCTGCACATCGCGCTGCTCGCGCGTAAGCTGCGAAATCTGCGCATCAAGCGCCACGCGACGCTCGTGGAGCTCGGCGGCGGCAGGACCAGCGGCGTCAACGTCCTCCTGGGCCTGCATATGCGCGCCGGTCACTTCCTCGAGCTGAGCACGTGCGTCCTCGAGCTCCTCGACCACGCGACGGCGCTGATGCTCGGAGCTCGAGATCTGACCGCGCATGTCGGACAGGCGCGACACCATGTTGTGGCCCTTTTCCTCGAGCAGGCGCATATCGGAGTTAATGCGGCCGACAACATCTTGCATATGGCGGCGCTGCTCGCCCAAGTCGCCCACAAACAGGCCCTTTTCTTCGAGCATGACCTGGAGCTTCTCGAGCTCGCGCTCTTTCTCACCCAAGCGGTACTGCGCGAGCTCCAGCTCGGCGGCGCCCTCCTTAGAGCGACTCTCCAGGTCGTTCCACTGCGATTGCAGCGAACGGAGCTCATCGACTGCCAGCATCTGCGTAAGCTCGTTCGCGCGCGAGGACAGCTCTTTGTACTTGCGCGCGCGATCGACCTGACGCTCCAGCGGTCGCAGCTGACGGGCGATCTCCTTGTTGATATCGCGGGCACGGGTCAGGTGCTCGTCCATCGACTTGATCTTTTTGAGCGCACGCTCCTTACGACGCTTGTGCTTGGAGATGCCGGCGGCCTCCTCAATAAGGGCACGGCGCTCCTCGGGGCGGCTCTGCAAAATGGCATCGAGCTTGCCCTGGCTAATGA
>CABUZE010000049.1 GCA_902495955.1 uncultured Collinsella sp.
AGTACTATCGCCATTTGGGTTTTTATGACCACGGACTCTATCTGCAAAAGGAGCTCTAGATGAACAAGCCAAGTGTTTCTGCTGGCGTCGTTGCCGGCGTTGCTCTGGGAGCCGCGGCGCTTGGTGCGGCCGCCGTCGCTGTTCGTGCTGCCTGTCTGCAGGTTGCGCGAACCCGCAACGGGTTGGCGCGCGTAAAGCGCATGCACGACGAGGGCGGTGACGAGGTCCGTGTGCTCGTGCAGGGCGGTGTCTACCAAAGCGCGAGCTATGTAGGCGAGCGTTGGGCGGAGCCCGTCTTTGCGTACTATCGTGCATTTGACGATGTGTTTGAGGCCGAGGACGCAATGCGTGATGCTTACGGGCATGGTATCGACCGTATGCTCATGCTGGGCGGCGGCGGGTTTGCCTATCCCAAGTTTGCACTGTTGTTGCATGAGGGCTTGCGTATGGACGTCATTGAATATGATGCCGAGATTACGCGTCTGGCGCGCCGCTGGTTCTATTTGGAGGAGTTGGAGCGTACGGTTGGCGATCGCCTGAGGGTGATTACCGCCGAGGCGCGTTCGTACCTGGGCGTGACGAGCGTGGGACATCGTCGCTACGACGTTATCGTGAGCGATTGCTTTGGCGGTGCCGAGCCCGTACGCGAGCTGGCGACGGTTGAGGCGTTGCGTTTGGTGCGAGGCAGCCTGAACCACGGGGGTATCTACGCTGCCAATATCGTGAGCGCAAACGATGGGAGCGATGTGACGTTCCTGCGCGATTGCGCTGCCACGGCACTCGAGGTATTCGCCCATGCCTGGGTGGTCCCATGTGGCGATGCGGAGTTCGGCGGCGAGGAAAACTACCTGCTCATCGCCAGCGACGGCGACTACGCCTTTGCCGAAGCCGTGCCCTTCGACACTAACTTCCTCGGCACCGTCCTTCACGACAAGTAAGTCTCCCCGTCCCAAAAAAGACTGGTCTTAGGCGTGGTCGCGCCAGCTGAGGACGCGCTGCTTCATACCCTCGATGTCGAGCACGCCTTCGGCAAAGCCCTTGCGCACGAGCTCTTCGGGAACGAACTCATCGTAACGATCAAAGTAAGGCACCTCGCCGGGATAGACGAGCTCGATGGGGTCGAAGTCCTTTTCGGCCTCGGCTGCGAGCACCTCAAAGAACGTTTCCTCGTCGGCCTTCATCTTAAACTGCATAAAGTACGGGCGTGACGGATCGAGCCCGCGAAGGCCAAGCTCCGCGGCGCATTTAATCTTGAGCATACGTTCGAGCGCCAGAAAGGCGTAGCTGCCCAGCCAGGGGAAGAGTACCCAGGTGTCGCCGCCCAGGTTAATGAGCGGCTTAGTTCCCGCGCCCGAAATCTCGGCGGTATGACGAGCCTGCGTCAAGCGAGCCCGTGCGTTACCCATAAGGTACGGATATGCTGCGTGCTCGTTGAGCGCCCTGCGCATACGCTCGAGTACGTGTGTATTGATGTCACCGGGACAGTCGCCAAAGTAGGCCGGCACCCGGCCCTTGACCTGCGTGGCAAAGACAGTATGACGCTTCCAGTCCACTTCCTCGACGATCCAGCAATGGCCCGCGATGGCGATGCGCTCACCGGGCGGTGGGGGATTGACGATCGTGCCCAGTTCGGCCGATTCGCTGCGAACGGTAAACTCTTCGTTTTCCTGGAACACGGCGTAGAACTTAAAGTTGTTAACGATGCGCTCGCCCGCGAGGCCCACGATGAGCCCACCGCCTTCGGTGACCTGGATATGGTCGATCTTGATGAGGTGGCGCAGCAACACGCGATAGTCATCGGTTGAGACGCGGTGGAAATAACTGAGCGTGAGCACGCGCTGGGCAAGTTCGGCCGGTGTGAGCTCGCCGGTGCTGGCGAGCGTCGACATGGTCTGGTGATAGAGCAGGCTGTAGGGGAGCCGATCGAGCTCGGGCGGCTCGACCCATTTTTCCTCGCGATAGAGTTGTACGAGCGCGATGCCCTGCAGGAGCTTCCACGGAATGGTCTCGGGCATCATCGTGCGCGGCTCGGGTTCCTCCTCGCGCATGACAAACCACATCTCGGGCGGAAGATCGCGGCGCCCCGTGCGGCCCATTCGCTGCAAAAAGGAGCTGACGGTAAACGGCGCATCGATCTGAAACGCGCGCTCCAGACGGCCGATATCGATGCCGAGTTCCAGCGTAGAGGTGGTGACGGTCGTCTGTGCCTGTTCCTCGTCGCGCATGAGCTCTTCTGCCGTCTCACGCAACGATGCCGAAAGATTGCCGTGATGGATGAGGAAACGGTCGGGCTCGTGCCGGCTTTCACAGTAGCTGCGCAACATGGAGCACACGGCCTCTGCCTCCTCGCGCGAGTTGGCAAAGACCAGGCACTTGCGGCCGCGGGTATGTTCAAAGATGTAGCCCATGCCGGGGTCGGCGTTGTCGGGTGCGGTGTCGGTGGGGTTGAGCAGTGCCTGTTCGGTTGCCTGCGGGATGTCGACTTCCCCTTCGGGGGCCGAGGAAGTGCGACGGTCCTTGGGGGCAGCCTTGCCCCGTGCCTGCTCGCGACGTTGACGGCGCTCCTCCTGTGTGAGCTGTCCGCTGTGGCGCATGTCTTGGGAGCCGGCCGGCAGCGCCGTGGGTGCCGCCGCCTCAATGCGCTCGCATGCGAGCACCTCAGCTTCCTGCGGACCTGTGCTCGTGAATCCTCGCTGCTGAGCCTGGGGACCCGAGTTGTAGAAGTGCTCCATGGAGATACGCCACACGCGGCGCGGCTCCTCAAAGCGGGGGATGACGCAGTCGCGTCCCGTCCCCTGCGACAAGAAGGCACCCGTGCGTTCCGGGTCTCCGATGGTGGCCGAAAGGCCGATGCGCCTGGGCCGCACGCCCGCCATGCGCGAAAGACGCTCGATAAGGCAGAGCGTCTGCCCGCCGCGGTCACCGCGCATGAGCGAGTGGACCTCGTCGATGACCACATAGCGCAGGTCGCAGAACATACGCGGAATTGCCATGTGCTTGTGGATCAGGAGTGCCTCGAGTGATTCGGGCGTAATCTGTAGGATGCCGCTTGGCTTTTTGATGAGCTTTGCCTTGTGCGACTGCGAGACATCGCCGTGCCAGTGCCAGACGGGGATATCGGCCTCTTCGCACAGATCGTTGAGGCGAACGAACTGGTCGTTGATGAGTGCCTTGAGGGGGCCAATATAGAGGGCGCCAACGCTTGCGGGCGGGTTCTCCCAAAACTCGGTCAGGATGGGAAAGAAGGCTGCCTCGGTTTTGCCAGATGCCGTGGATGCCGTCAGGAGCACATTGTCTTGCGTGTTGAAGATGGCATCTGCCGCCGCAACCTGGATGGAGCGCAGACTCTCCCAATCGTGGGAGTAGATGAAGTCTTGGATAAACGGAGCGTAGCGGTCAAAGGCGTTCACGGAGCCTCCTTTCAAAAGCGCATCTCTCAACGCGGCGGGCAGTGGCTTGCTGCATTACTGCTTCAACGTTTGCCCAGATAAAACCTGCCAAAATAAACCTGTCCCTTTTTGGCAGGTTAGATGGTGAATTCGGCGAAGTTGCGGTCGTCTGTGGTGCCGGTGTCGTCTGTCGCGGCTGCCGGCGCCAGCGCGTCGCCGCCGACGCTTTGCAGCAACTCGGCCACGTTAGCATCGGGGTTCTGACACAGGATATCGAGCAGCTCGATAAAGTCGCGGATGACCTCGCGGGGCGTCAGATGCGTGTCGGCCCCCACGCGGCCAAACTCAATCTTGAGGAAGTCCACCAAGTCGTTCTCGGTAAGCGTGGGCGTCCAGCCAAAGTAGCCGGCATGGATCTGCATGAGCTTCTCGATGAGCACCAGCAGCTCCTCGTAGGTGAGCGGCTGCAGGCGGATGATGGGCGCGAGCATATCTTTGAGAGCATCGCGCGCAAAACGGCCCTGGGCGAGACGGCTCCGAAGGGCCTCGTAGGAAAAGACGCCGCGGCGGCGGTCCTCGATAGAGGTCGGCGTGCCACCCATGATCACGCCCAGGTACTGCGCTTTGCCCTGGAGCGTGTCGTTGTACATGGTCAGGATCTTCTCGTAGTTATATTGGCGCGTGATCGCGTTGGGAATCTTGTACAGATTCACGAGCTCGTCGATGAGCACCAGCATGCCCTTGTAGCCGCTGCAGACCAAAAAACGTGCGATGAGCTTGACGTAGTCGTACCAGTCATCGTCGCTGATGATGGTCGAGGAGCCTAGCTCGGCGCGCGCCGCACTCTTGGTGCGGTATTCGCCGCGAATCCATTTGGTCACCCGGCTCATAGCCTCTTCATCGCCCTCGGATACGGCCGTGCGGTAGCGGCGGAGCATGCGGACAAAGTCAAAGCCGTGGACCATCTCTTCGAGCGGGGCCAGCTGGGCATTGACGGCAGACTCATCGACGTCGGCACACGAGGCGACCCAGCGATCCAGAATAAGGTTGAGCGCACCGCCCTCAGGGCGCGTCTTGGTCGATATGTTGCGGATGAGCTCGCGATAGGTAGCGAGGCCCTGGCCCTGGCCTCCCTGTAGGCGGCGCTCAGGGGAAAGGTCGGCATCGGCGACCACAAAGCCCTCGCCCATGGCATGCGTTCGGATGGTCTGGAGCAAAAAGCTCTTGCCGGCGCCGTAGCGACCGACTAGGAAACGGAAGCTTGCGCCGCCATCGGCGATGAGGCTCAGGTCGGTGAGCAGAGCGCGGATCTCGACCTCTCGCCCCACGGTGATATAGGGAAGGCCAATGCGCGGGACAACGCCGCCCTTGAGCGAGTTGAGAATGACGGCGGCGACGCGTTTGGGCACGCGGGGTGCTGTGGATGCGGTATCACTCATGGTCTAAGTATCCTCTCACGTCTGCTTCGTAGTCCTCAATAATTTGCGGTCCTGCTGGGCCAAATTCAATAACGGTGTCGCCCACCAGGTCAAAGAGCGCTTCGTTGATGCTATCGACGAGCATGTCCTCACTCTTGCCCGACTGTGCCACCGCCGATGCCGTCTGCGCTGCGTTGTGCTCGAGCAGTGCGCTGAGATAGGCGTTTACGGCAGGCGCGAGTTCGTTCGTGGCGTCAGCGGGCGCTGCCGCTGCGAACGCGGGCGTCGGCGCGAGAAGCGGTGCCACGACACCAAACTGTTCGGTGGATATGGTCGGCTCGTCGGCCTCGTCCTGCCGAATGGGTGCCGCGACCGGTTCGACAATCGCGTCGGCTACGGGCTCGGCTTCCGGTTGCCCTGCGCCCGCTGCCTCGGCTTCCACAGGTGCGCCGTCCTCGCGCTCTTCATCGATCAAAAGCGCTTCGCGCGTTTGCGCAGCGGCGCTCCGAATGTGCCCCAGCTGACTCAGATCGATATCGATCTTGATGGGCTGGTGTGCGGCGTCCCACGAAAGCCATGCCACAATCTCGTCATCGATAATCTTGGCCAGATATTTGGGGACCTTTTCTTCTTTAAGGGGATGGGCGGGGTCCAGCGCCAGGCGCAGGCGTTGGTCGCAGGCGCGCATCATTTCACCGAGCTTGCTGCTCTTTTGCCTACTGCCGTGAATCCGCATGCATTCCCAAAAGCCGTTTTGGCAACGGTAGATATGGATAGGATCCAGGCGGTATTCGCAGTCCTCGTGGCGTTCGGGCGCAAAGAATACGGCCGAGGCAAACATGGTGTAGGGCATGGCCGTCTCCTCCCCAAATAAACTCGCCACGATGCCGGTCTTTCGGTGCGTGTCATAGTAGCGCGCCATGCGGACATACACGGCGCATGCCACGTGGCGCAGATCGCGGTGGTGGCTGCGGTCGAGCCGCGAGTTACTTAGGTTATACGTGGAGAGGGCGTTGATGGCGGCCATGAGTCGCTCCTCGCGCGCCTCGTCGGGCGGAAGGGGGAGCGTGGGCTCGGAGTTCTTGCGACGTTTGGGGGCCTGCCCGGACGGCGTCGGTGCGGGCGCAAGGTCTCGAGCCGCGCGTCGCAGCTCGATGAGGGCGTTATCGAACATGACGGTTTTAGAGTCGCGAAGCAGCCTGGGATCGAGTCCGTGAAAAACGGCGTAATCCTGCAGCCACACGCGTGCAAACCGGTCGATGCCGGGCTCAAAGGCGCGATAGGCATCCCAAAATGCCTTGATCTTGTCATAGCCGTCACGCGGATTGTCGACGCCAATGCCGCAGATCAATTCGTAGAGATACAGAAAAGCAAACGAGGTCGATGTCTCCTCGATATTGCCGCGGCGCACTTGGGCACGCCAGGTAAAGTAGCCGCGCAACTGTCGATCGCTCATTGCATTGTAGGTGGGAAAGTACGACTTAAAGGTGCCGTTGTAGGGGCAATCGTCCTCGAAGTCGGCCATCAGCAGGCCTTGGCGGTAAAAGAGCTCCGCCTCCGATAGCCAACGCCCCGCGCCGCCTTTGGGATCATCTTGCCAGCGTGATATCTCGCGCATCTTGCGGTACTGGTCGGGGAGGAAGTTCTGCATCTGACGACCGGTCTTGAGAATCGGCTCGTCAGCATAGATTTCGTTTGAGAAGCGGGCGGACTGATGGGTCCGGGCCTCGGCCATAATACGCTCGATGAGCATCTTGACGTCCTGGTCGGCCACCGCCCTCTCCTCTCCCTATATGGTGTCGGTGACCTCATATCATAGCACAGCATCAAACAGGAGTTCGAGATATCACTATGCAGATAGTTTAGAACAGGAGGGCGTAGATGACCGCCACGACGACGGAGGGGAGCATGTTGGCCGTGCGGAAGGTCTGAGGCCGAATAAGGTTAACGCCAACACAGAAGATGAGCATGTAGCCCACAAGCGAAAGGCTGTTG
>CABUZE010000050.1 GCA_902495955.1 uncultured Collinsella sp.
AGTAAGGAGCCTCATATGAGTGATTTTGTCCTGACCTGTGAATCTGCCGCCGACCGAACTCGGGAGTTCTTTGCGTCGCGCAATATCCCTGTCGTGTGTTTTCATTACGAGATCGACGATGTTGTCTATACGGACGATCTGTATCAGTCGATTACGCCGGACGAGTTTTTTGCCCAGATTGCCGCGGGCGCCATGCCCAAGACGTCTCAGGTGAGCGTGGGTGAGTACGAGGAGTTATGGGAGCCGTATGTTGCCGAGGGTAAAGACGTGCTGCACCTGACGTTGTCGTCGGGTATTTCGGGCACGTATGGATCGGCCTGCGTCGCGGCGCAGATGCTTGCGGATCGCTATCCCGAGGGCGGCAAGGTGCGCGTCATCGATTCGCTGGCGGCGTCTTCGGGCTTTGGCCTGTTGTTGGAATATGCCGCCGATGTGCGCGATAGTGGGGCTTCACTCGACGAGACGGCTGCCTGGATCGAGGAGCACAAGCTCAACCTGCACCACTGGTTCTTCTCGACCGATCTGTCGAGCTACCTGCGCGGCGGTCGCATTTCGGCCGCGAGCGCGATCATCGGCACGGCGCTTAAGATTTGCCCGCTTATGACGGTCGATTGCGAAGGTAAGCTGTCGCCACGTGAGAAGATTCGCACTAAGAAGCGCGCGATTTCCGAGATGGCTAAGACCATGATGGCACACGTACAGGACGGTGCAGATTATTCGGGTAAGTGCATCATGTCGCAGTCGGCGTGCCGCGAGGATGCCGAGGCGGTCGCGGCGCTGATTGAGGAACAGGTTCCGCAGCTTAAAGGCAAGATTGAGATCAATGACATCGGTACTCTGATTGGCTCGCATACCGGACCTGGTACGGTGGCGCTCTTCTTTATGGGCGACAAGCGCGTGGATTAATTTGCCCCATCACGTCGCTGCATGATTGCTCAAACGAAAACGGCCCGCCTCACGTTTGTGGGGCGGGCCAAGATGTTTTGCTAGCGTTTCTTTCCGCGGAAGAAAAAGCCGTGCAGTGCCGGCTTGAGGCCGCGGTTGGCGCGATGCTCCTCGACGCGCTCGTGGATCGAAGCGACGCGCTCGATGACTTCGTCGGGAATCGGCACATCGGGATTCATGTTCTCGACTTGGCTGACCTCGGCGGCGGCGACCTGGTCGATAATGGGCACGTCGTCGCGCGAGATGACAGGTGTGGCGTCTTCCTTCATCTTGCGATAACGCTGCATCATGTCGGTCTGTAGCTGCTGGGCCGAAGGCGGTGTCCAGATGATGGCGTTGGCGCCGGCGGCGATGGTCTCGCGAATGCTCTCGGGCGTCTTGCCGCCCGGCGCGATAAGCGGCAGGTTGGGATAGTGCTCGCGCAGCTCGCGTAGGACCTGGGGCGTGTTCTTGCCGGCGGCGATGTTGAGAATCTTGGCTCCAGCGCGCACCTTGGCGTGGGCATCGTCGTCGCAGCGAACGCCCGTGGCGATGCCGGGGATGTCGGCGATGTTGGTGATGTGCTCGACCATCTCGGCAGTAGCGGGGGAGTTGACCACGCAGCCCGCCGCGCCCTGCATCTCGGAGACGGCTGCCATCTGCACGGAGCGCTTACCGGTCGTAGTTCCGCCACCCACGCCTACAAAGACCGGGCACTCGGCGACGGTCAGCAGCGCTTGCGTAATGGCGGGCTGCGGCGTGAAAGGGTAGACCGCAAAGACGGCGTCGGCGTTGGAGTTGCGGATAACCGCGACATCGGTGGTGTAAATGAGCGACTTGATGCGTCGGCCAAAGAGCGTGAAGCCGCTGGCCTCCTCGATCTCGTCGGGCATGCGAAGGGCAGCCTTGCGCAGGCGTCCGTCGATGGGCAGGGGCTCCATAGGGAGCAGGCCGTTGGGCGTGACGGCTATTTGGGGCTCGGTGAACTCGTCTGCAAGCTCGACCTCGGAAAAATCGATCGAGGCGACGATGTCCTCGTGCACCTCGGCGGGCACATCGATGGGAGCTTGGTCGTTTGCCGCCGCAGGCGTGTCGAAGGAGCTGGTGCCGACGAAGGCGTCGACGCGCTCATTTAGATCGTTGAGGGTATCCATGGAGGCTCGATTCTATGTGATGATGGCCGGCGCGATGCAGCCGGAATTGCGAATGCTAAATCGTTTGACGAGTTGATTTTTCCCCGCCGCGCCATCCGTTAGACCGAAGGGCCGGCGAACGTGAAGGAGCTGTGGTGGCGGGTATCGAGGTGCTATCTTGAAAGTCCCGTTTAAAAGAGAGGTGACGCGGTATGGAATTGACAGCAATGTTTGGCTCGATCGGCCTGTGTGTGGCCGCAATCGTTGCCGCCGCGGTCATCTACTTTGTGGTCACGGCCATTAAGGGCAAAAGGGCCGAACGCAAGGAGCGCGCGATGCTTAAACAGCATCGCGACCAGCAGGGCAAACGCGCACAGAGATAGCTTGTTGAGTTTTGGATCCGTGCGCTAGCTGCGTTTTCGGATCAGGGCAATGTAGAAGCCCTCAAAGTCGCGGCTAGGCGGAATGGTGAGCGTGCCGGGCAGGCCGTTGACGATGGCCGATACCTGACCCGCGGCAATGGCCTCGGTGAGAGCGTTGCTCTCGATATGCGGCTCCTCGCCGGCGTCCTGGGTGCGTCGTGCTTCACTTTCGCTTGGCGTGCCGTCGAGGGGGATAAGCTCGCAGTCCATATGCTTGTCGAGGGCCTCTTGCAGGGCGTCCTCGTTTTCCTGCGGCAAGATCGAACAAGTGGAATAGACGAGCGTGCCGCCCGGTTTGAGGGCCCCCATGGCGCGGTCCAGAAGTGCTCGCTGCGAGCGGGCGCACTTGCTCAGCAACTGCTCGGTGAGGCCGCGCAGGCTTTTCTCGTTGCCACTGATGACGGTGCCCGTGCCGGTGCAGGGAGCGTCGAGCAGGATGCGGTCAAAGCGGAAGAACTCGTCGAGCTCGCGTGCGTCGATGCGCATGACGGGCACGTTTTTGGCACCCTGGCGATGGAGGTTCGACTCGAGCTTTTCGGCGCGGGGAATGCTCATCTCACAGGCGGTGAGGTGCGCCTGTCCCTGGGTGAGGGCGGCGATCTGCGTCGTCTTGCCGCCGGGGGCTGCGCACATGTCCAGGATGTCCTCGCCTGCCTGGGCGCCCAGGACCAACGGCGGCATCATGGATGACAGGCTCTGCAGGTAGATTTTGCCGTCGCGGTAGATGTCGAGATCCCACAGATCTGAAACCTGGGCCTCGGGCAGGATAAAGGCGTCCGGATACCAGGTAACGGTTTGGTGGGCGATGCAGGCGGCATCGAGCGCGGCGGCGATGTCCTCGGCAGTCGCCTTGAGCGTGTTGGCGCGCAGCGTGACCGGGCGCGTGGCAGCGGCGCCGAAGCCCTCGATCATGAGCTGAGCATCGGCGGGTGCATAGGCGCCGGCGACCGTGTCGACCATAAAGCGCGGCAGGTCGGCGGCGGAGTGTTGGGCGGCAAGCTGGTCGGAAAGCTCGGTAGCGGCAAACTGCCTGAGCTTGAGCTCGGGCTTAACCTGCTTTTTCTGCTTACGACGACGCGGCTTGGACATCCGTCTTTCCTTCCCGTCCCAAATTGACTACTTTCCGGGCACGCCGCTGCTGGCGTGCTTTAGTACTGGCTCTCGTGCTTGCTGAAGAAGTCGAAGCGCGGGGGCAGCGGCTTTACGCGGTGCTCGCCGGGCTTCTCGCCCAGGCTCTCCACAAACTCGTCCGTGGAGGCAAAGATGTTATCCCAGCTAAAGAAGGCGACCGGATCGACGTCGAAGTACTCGCAGATGAGCTCGCAGCCGGCCGGGACGATGCCGTGCATGAGCACGGTCGCCACGCGCAGCTCGGTAAAGGCGTCGACCAAGGCCTGCGTCATCGCGGTATTGGCTTGCTCGCCCTCAAGCTTGTTGGCGGCCTTGGAGGCGTCGCTCCAGCGCTTGTTGGCGGCGCGCAGGTAGTCGTCGCACACGGCGAGCGCGTGGTGCGTCTCGAACTTGTACATGGCCTGCTCAAAGGCAAGGGCGGCCTGCTCGGCGGCCTCCACCACGGTGGCCGAGGCGGCGCCGGCGGGGATGCAACCGTTGCGGTACGGGCTCTCGTCGCCCTCCTTGACGGCGACGCCGTAAAAGCAGCTGCGGGCCAGGCGGTTGAAGACGCCGGTCAAAAGGGCGCTCTCCTTAAGGGCGGGGTCGATGACGCGCTTGTCGTCGCAGGCGCGCACCTCGTTGCCGTCTTTGTCCTTGCCGGTCACGCGGGTGTCGTATGCCTTGGGGCTAAAGCTCACCGGCTTCTCGGACAGGCCGAGCGACAGCCAATGCGCGCGCATCTGCTCGCAGGTGTAGTGGTTGAGCAGGTCGTCTGCCGGCGGGGGAGGCGTCTGCGAGGACGAGCTGGCCTTTTTGCCCATGTAGAGCAGGTGGTAGCAGGCGCTGACGGTGCTCTGAGTGAGGTTCCAGCCCAGGGCCTCCCACATGGCGGTCTGCGCGATGCAGTAGAAGTAGATGTTGTCCTGACCGATGAACTGGTAGATCTGTGCGTCGTCCGAGCACCACCAGTCGCGCCAGTCGAGCGAGCTGTGCTGGTAGGTGGGAGCGGGGACCTGCGTGGAATCGGCGGCGGGCTCGCCCATAAGCGCGGCATCCTGGGCGGCGACACCCTCGGTCACGCCGGCGGCCTTGGCATCGCGTGCGAGCACGGTACGGGTGTAGCTGATGGGTGCCCACAGGCTCTCGGGCCAGCACCAGCAGGTGACGTCGGTCACGCCGTCAACCTCGGGCACCGGAACGCCCCAGTCGATGTTGCCGGTGATGCGGAAGGGCACGAGTGCCTTGCCGCTGCGGAAGCGCACGCCGCCGTTGGCGAGCACCGCGTGAGCGGCGTCGCGCTCCTTCCAGCTGGGGAAGGTGACGGTAAAGCTGCTCTTGTTGCCCTCGGGCTCCAGCACAGTGTGCTCGGGCAGCTGGTCCTCGACGGCGTCGAAAGCCTCGCGGAACTTGTTCTGAATATAGAGCTGTGCCGGCAGCAGCCACTCCTCCATGGTCTTGGAGACCACGGAGCGAACCTGCGGGTTCTGGGCGAGCTTGGCGGTGTAGGTCTTCATAAAGTCGAGGTAGGCCGGAAGGTCGAAGTAGAGGTTGTCGACCGGGCGCAGCTCGGGCACCTCGCCGGTGAGCTGGCTCTTGGGCGCGATGAGCTCCTCGGGCTCAAACTGGTGACCCAGGTCGCACTCGTCGGCATAGGCCTTCTCGGACTTGCAGCCCTGGATGGGGCAGCGGCCGATCACCTGGCGGCCGTTGAGGAACGTGCCGGCCTTGGCATCATAGAACTGCAGCGTGGAGCGCTTGGAGATAGTGCCCTGCTCGTGCAGGCGCTCGATAATCTCGGCGGTTACCTCGTTGTGAATCTGCGCAGCCGGCTCAAGGCCCGAGCCGCCGTAGATGTCGCAGCTGATGTTGTAGTTGTTGAGGGTCGCGGCCTGGCGGGAGTGATTGGACTCGACATACTCGCCGATGGACTTGTCGTAGCCCTCGTTCTCCTTGAGCTTGCGGTAGCTCTCCATGATGGGCGAGCCATAGCAGTCGGTGCCCGAGGTGAAGATGACGTTCTCGCGGCCTAGGCGGTCGCGCAGGAAGCGGGCGAAGAAGTCGGCCGGGACAAAGACGCCGCCAACGTGGCCAAAGTGAAGGCCCTTGTTGCCGTAGGGCTCGCCGGCGGTGACGATGGCGCGGCGAGGCCAGCTGGGACGGTCGTTCATGGAGTATTTGGATGCCATGGGACTCCTTCGCATATGGTGAGAGCGCGGCCGGGCGCGGGGCTCGGCGACGCGGTGGTCAATTCGTGCATATCGTTCGACATTATCGCACATGCGGGCGGGTGCGTGACGGGGGCGCTATCCTAAGATGCTATGAATGAGATTTCCAACATACATGCGTTTGAAGACGAGGATTTTCTGCACGCCTGCTTTGTGTGGGGGATGGCCGTGCTTGGCGCATTTGCCGTGTGCCTAGTGCCGGTGTTTATGCTGCTGGGCGGACCCGCGGACCTGGATGCGGCTGACGCGGGCGGCTGGACCACGGTCGTGGGCTGGATAGTCGGCTTGGCTGCGATCTCAATGGCGTCGTTCGCCGTGCACGAGCTGGTGCACGGTGTGTTTTTTAAGCTGCTGGCGCCTGTGGGCGCGAAGGTGACCTTTGGGGCGAATCGCGAGACGGCGATGATCTATGCCTGCGCCGAGGGCGTGGTGTATTCGCGCCGGCGGTACGTGGCAGTTTGCCTGGCACCGACGGTTGTTGTGACGACAGCGTTTGCCCTGGGGTTTGCGTTCTCGGGCTATCCGCTGCTGTGCTACCTGGCGACCGGCTTGCATTTGTCGGGCTGTGTGGGCGACTGGTATTACGTGCGGACCATTTTGCGCGACCGCCGCATTGTCGCCTGCGAGGACACGTCCTTCGGCGTGCGCTTTTTCGGGTGAGGAGATGTCGATGAAGCCGTTGTTGTTGCACGCCTGCTGTGCGCCGTGCTCGCTTGAGCCGGTCCGCCTGCTGCGCGAGGAAGGGTTTGAGCCCACAATCTGCTGGACAAACCCCAATATTCAGCCGCACGATGAATGGCAGCGGCGTTTGGACGAGCTGCGCCGGTGGTGTGCCGATGGCGACATCGAGCTTATCGAAGCGGGGGAGGACCGGGAGCGCTGGGAGGCCGGCGTGGCCCCGCTGGGCGCCGATCGAGCCCGTCGCTGTCGCGCATGCTATGCCCTGCGTCTGGCCGAGGCGTGCCGTGTGGCCCAGGAGCG
>CABUZE010000051.1 GCA_902495955.1 uncultured Collinsella sp.
CCGATTTTGCTCCAGCGGCCGGCGAGGGCATCGAGTGCAAACGCGTCGTGTGCGAGGCTCCTCAGCATTTGAGTGAGGCGGCTGTGCCGTACCTGGTCCTGCGTCGCCGCGATGGCGAGGGCGAGAACGCGACGCTCGTGCCGCGTCTGACGTCCGCCTCGCAGATTGAGGCGTACTCGACGTGCCCGCTGTGCTGGTTTGTGTCGTATCGCGTGAAGCCCCAGTCCATCGACGCGGGCTTTGGCAACATGGAGAAGGGTAACTTTGTCCACGACGTGCTGGAGCACCTGCATGCTCGTCTGCCCCAGGAGGGCATGGAGCGTGTGACGCCCGAGAACCTGCCACGTGCTCAGGAGCTGCTGAGCGAGGTCTTTGACGAGACGTTGGCCGAGCACGCCGGCAAGCGAGGCACGGAGGGCCCGCTGGTGCCGCTCTCTGCGGTGGAGGAGCGCCAGGTGGCCGAGATTCTGCCGCAGCTGGAGGGCGTGCTTGCCTACGAGTCCGAGGCACTTGCCCCCTTTGCCCCGCGCTACCTGGAGTTTGCCTTCAACGAGCTCAAGGTCGAGTATGCCGGTTGGCCGCTTGGCGGACGCATCGACCGCGTGGACGTGGACGCCGAGGATCGTGCCGTGGTGATCGACTACAAGCATCGCACGGGCGTTGAGGAGTTTAAGCTCGCCGACCCCACGGTGCGCGACGAGGAATCGGGCACGGCGCCCATCGACGACCCGCGCTGGTTGCCGCCACATACCCAAACGCTCATCTACGCCCAGGCCATGCGCCGGGCGCTGGATCTGGACACCCGCGCGGCACTCTACTTTTCGACCAAGGGCGGCAAGCCGGCGTTGCGCGGTGCCGCGAGCGCCGAGCTGCTCGAGGAGGAGCGCGGCGACGGTCGCATCCCGGGCCTTAAGAAAGGTTTCCCCGGCGAGGGTGGCAGCATGGACTTCGACGCCCTGCTCGATCGCGTGGAGGCCGGCATCGCCGAGCGCCTGCGCGAGCTCGAGGCGGGCAACGTTGCCGCCGTCGACCCGGCGTCGGCTCAGGCCGCGCATGCGCGCTGCTCGTATAACCACGAAGGAACGTTTGTAAGGAGGGACGTGTAGACCATGGATCTTTCGACTTTGATGCCGCAACAGCTGCGGATCGTCAAAACGCTCGACCGTCCGCTGTTTGTCTCGGCGGGCGCCGGTTCGGGCAAGACCTTTACCCTCACGCGCCGCATCGTCTACGCGCTCTCGCCCGAATCCGGTCCGTTCGTTGAGCATCTGGACCAGGTGCTCGCCATTACCTTTACCAAAGATGCCGCGGCCGAGATCCGCGACCGCGTGCGCCGTGCGCTTATCGACGAGGGCATGGACGAGGAAGCACTGACTGTCGACGACGCGTGGATCTCGACCATTCACGGCATGTGCTCGCGTATCCTGCGCGCACACGCGTTGGAGCTGGGCATCGATCCCGAGTTCACAGTGCTCACCGATACCGACGAGCTTATGGACCAGGCTGTTGAGCATGTGCTGGCCCGCGCGACGGCACCCGATGCCGCCCCCGAGCTCGCGGCATCGCTCAAGGCCCTCTACGCCTGGTATCCCATGGCGGGTGAGGGCGGCCCCTTTGGCGCCGGCACCACCATCAAGGGTCTGGTGCGCGAGCTGCTGGAGCTCTCGAGCCAGCTGCCGGGCGGCATGGACGACGTGAGCGTGGCGCGCGGCCAGGCCGACACCTCGACGCTTGCCGATGCCTATCGCGCGGCGCTGGGCGTAAGCAAGGCCGCGACCGAGAAGGCACAGATGGCGCTCGATGCCATCGATGCATTCGAGGCCAGCGGCAAGACCATGGCCGATGCGGCGCGACTCATGATGTCGTGCACCATGCCGCGCGCGAGCAAGGCATTCCCTAAGGAGCAGGTCGAGCTGCTCAAGGCCGAGGCCGCCGATGCATTTATCAATATCGTGCTGGCCTGCGGTGGTCCCGCGCTCGATGCACTGGTGGGCTTGGCCCGCTCTGTAGAGGCCGAGTATCGCGTACTGAAGGCTGCCCAGTCCGCCCTCGACAACAACGACTTGCTGCGTATGGCCTACGAGGCCCTGCGCGATTACCCGGCCATCCGAGCGGCATACGAGGGCCGCTTTAAGATGGTCATGATCGACGAGTTCCAGGATACCGACCAGATGCAGGTCGATCTGATCCGATACCTGACGGGTGCGGGGGAGCGCGCGCTGTGCACCGTGGGCGATGCGCAACAGTCCATCTATCGCTTCCGCGGCGCCGAGGTCGAGGTGTTCCGTCGCCAGGAGCGCAAGGTGGGCTCGTCTGCCGCGCCCGAGGCGACTGCCGTGGCCGACGCCCCTGCTGGCGAGCTCGTCAAGCTCGTGCGCAACTTCCGCAGCCATGATGAGGTGCTGCGTTACGTGGCGCGCGTCTTCGACGGCGACGACGGCGGCCTGATGCAGGGCTTTTTGGACCTTGAGGCAAGCGACGGCCGCAAGAACACGCTGGTGGCAGACGCCTCGCGTCGCCAGGCCCTCTTTGTTGCCGGCGGCAGTACGCAGGAGCGCACACAGGCCAAGGCCCGTGCGATCGCCGAGCGATTCCGCGCGCGTGCCGATGCCGGCCAGCCCCAGGGCGGCAGGGTGCTGCTGCTGGGCCGCATGACCAACGCAGACGTCTACGCACAGGCCTTCCGTGACCAGGGGCTCGACTGCGTCATCGCGGGCGGCTCGGTCTTTGCCCAAGCCGCCGAGGTGCAGACGGTGCGCGCCCTGGTTTGTGCGCTCGCCAATCCGGCCGATACGGCGCAGGGCCTTATGCCGCTGCTCGCCTCGCCGATGTTTGCCCTGGGCGCCCAGGAGTTTCTGGCGCTGGCGACCAAGCTCGATAGCGAGACGAGGGAGACCTCGCGTCGCAACATCGATGCGGGCATCATGAGCGATTCCGATGTGCCGGGCCTGCAAGACTTGCCGCTCGTGACGCGCGCCCGCGAGGTGCTGCGCTATGCGCTTCGTCGCGTGGGCCGCGATTCGTTCGCGGCGATCGCGCGCGACGTGGTCAACGCCTCCGGCTGGTTTGTGCGTCTGGCACAGCGTGGTCCCGAGGGCAAGGCCATTGCCGCCAACGTGCTCAAGGCGCTCGACGCTGTGGCCGAGGCGGAGGCCGAGTTCGGCAACTCGCCGCGTTCCATCGCGCTTGCCTTCGATCGCTTCCTGGCGGGCAAGGAAGCTCCGGGTGCCCTCAACGAGGAGGGCGACGGCGCGGTGCGCATCATGACGGTGCATGCCTCCAAGGGTCTGGAATATCCGGTCGTGGCGGTCGCGGAGTGCTTTGGCGTGCGTAAGTCCTCGGGTGCGGCACAGATGGGTCGCGTCGAGGGTGGAGCGCAGGTTGTGGCGCTGCCGGCACGCTTCGACGGCGTTAAACTCGCGGACGGAACTTTTGTGAAGGGCGACGACGTTAAAAAGCAGTTTGAGCATGCGTTTAAGGGCAAGGGCACGTCGCTGTGGTTGCCGCCAGAGCTTATGGAGGACGTATGCGCGACGGGTTCTCCCGCTGAGGCATTTGCTCGCCTGCGCAACGACGACCTGCAGCTTTCGCTCGAAGAGCGGGCTCGTTTACTCTATGTCGCCATGACGCGTGCGCGAGAGCTGGTCATTCTGGCGATGGATGCCGGCGTGAGCCGTGGCAAGGTGACGGCGCCGACCTTCGACGTCGAGACCGATCTGACCTACGACGTGCTCCGCCGTATTTTGCCGACCGACGCTCTGGACATGCCGCAGCTCGATGCCGACCGCCTGGTGTTCGACAACTCCCAGCCGGGCGACTACGAGCTTATTTCGCTCGCGGGCTTTACCTTTGGCGAGCAGGCGTTTGAGGCCAACGCTTCGCTGGATGCCGAGGGCAGGCTTGTTCGTGGCGATGCCGATACAGATGCTGCCGACGATTCGGCCAGTACAATCGTCCCCGGTCCTGCCGACCCCGAGCCCGATGCGTTTGAGCTCGTGTATCCCCAGGCGGTGGGCGTGCGCATGGGCATCTGTCCGTTTCCGGTGCGTGACTCGTATAGCTACTCGTCAATCGCTGCGGCGCTCCATGCCGAGACAGAAGACCGTGCCGCCGAGGCGCGTGTGCCCATGGACGAGTCCGGCGATGATGCAGAGTCGGATGGCTCGGAGATGACGGATGCAGACGTGGCTGCTGTCGAGCCCGCCGGCAATCCCATGGCGCTGGGCTCGGCCTTCCACGCCGCCTGCCAGTGGCTCATCGAGATGGGTGCCGATGCGCTGCCCGCTGAGCGTGCCGACGCCCTGGCTCGCCTGTGGCACCTGACGCCAGAACAGCGCGAGCGCTTCGATGTCGCTCTGGAGCGCTGGCTCAAGTCGTCGGTTCGTGCCGACCTGCTCGCGTGGCCGTGCGTTCGCGCCGAGGTGCCGTTCTTTTCGCTGGGCTGCGAGGACGAGGACATCGCTCGCTACGGCGCATATGCCGAAGGCGCCATCGATGCACTGGCGACGAACCCGGCGGATTCGTCACGCGCGCTGGTCATCGACTATAAGACGGGCGGCACGCCGGACGAGACGCCGGACCAGCTGCAGGAGAAGCACGCCCTGCAGGCGCGCGTCTACGCTGATGTTCTGAGCAAGGCGGGCTTTGAGGCTGTGACCGTCAAGTTCGTCCGCGTGGAGCAGGCCGATCCGACTCTCTTCGTCAATCCCGCCGAGCCCCAAGTAGTCACCTACAACTTCTAGTCCTCAGATAACTTGCGGTGGAATACGGACTGTTTTGGCCAAAAAAGCCGCCAAACAGTCCGTATTTCACCGCAACGCATGGGAGAGCCTGGGGCGGTACAATGGCTCGAACGGTTCAAACGAATAAGGAGCCATCATGCAGCTCACCAAAACGCTTAAGGTGACGCCGGAGGAGCTTTTTGACGCTCTGGCGGGGTCCATCATGCAGGATATCGAGAACGCCACGGGCAAGCGTCCCAGCCGCAACAAGCTCAATGGCTATAAGTACGAGAAACGCGCCCAGTCCGCAAAAGGCAAGGCCAAGGGCACGGCGATCAAGGTTAAGATCAAGCACTTTGACTACCCGTGCCTCTATGAGGTCCGTTTTCAGTATGCGGCGGGCATCAATACCATGCGCTATGAGGCTGTACCTGCTGGCGATGGTGCCTGCGAGCTCACCTATACCGAGGATTTTCAGGGTGTGGGTGGCAACACGTCTGGCACGCGCGGCAAGCTCGGCCTCTTCTTCTATGAGCGCAAGCTCAAGAGCCACGCCAACCAGACGATTGATCAAATCGTCAAATACATCGAGGGTGAGCGCCGTGTAAAGGCTAATCCCGCCTTCGCCGATGATGCTGCCGAAAACGCTTCGGATGTATTCCATTGATACCCTGTTCAAAAGCTTTACCGCTCTCCACAGCAACTGTGAACACTTCAGGCTTCGAGTCAGTAGCGAGTGGCCTGACATAATTAGTTGATGGAAGTGCCAAATGAATAAGAATGCCACTGCGCAGCTGCACATCTATTCCGCCTTTTTCGTTCTCACGGGATTTGTTTTAAATCGGGGAGTGTTTCTACTTTTCCTTGCGGAGAAAGGAATGTCTGTCACGGAAATCGCGCTTTATCAAGCCCTGTTTAACATTGCAACGGTCGTCCTCGAGCTGCCAACAGGGCTGATAGGCGATTTCTTTGGAAAGAAGTTTTCGATTCAAGTGGGCGTGCTGCTGCTTTTCTTCCATGCGGCCGGCATGTTGCTGCTCTCAGGTCCCTTTCTTGTCGTGCTTTCCCTTGTTGAGGCGCTCGCCTACTCCCTTCAATCGGGATCCGAACAAGCACTTTTATATGAAATTGTTCGAAATGCCGGTCAAGGAGAGCGCTTCCTCACCATCAACGCTCGGCTGCTCGCCGCGCAATCAATCGCTACGGGAATAGCAATTGTACTCGGGTCTTTCATTGCCCAAGTGTCTTGGAGTGCCCTCTACATATGTGTCTCCGTTTTCTATCTCCTGCAGCTTTTCCTCCTGTATCCCATTGAGAGGACGGAAACGACCCGTTCTGAAAGAGCAGAAAAGGGGAGTTTTGACGCAGCCAAGATGTTCAGGCGAGAAACCTGGCGCTTTGGCGAATCCGCTTTTGCGATATTGCTTCTCCTAATCGGCACAAGCATGCTCGACGGATTCTACGGGAGTTATTACAACTTGAATCAGCGGGTATTTGACGCATTTGATGCTCCCGTCTCCATAATAGGAATCTTTTTCGGTGCATCCTATGCGGTAAATGCAACGGCCTACATTGCAGCAGATTTCTTCTCATCGCGTTTCGGGAAAAGAAATACCATGCTCGGCTCGATGCTAATTGAGGCTGGCCTTTTCTTGATTCTTCCGTGGTTCGCTTCAAATCCTTTGTGTTTGTTTGGCCTTAGCATGGTGCTTTGTTTCCTCCCAGAAGTGGTGTACATCACTTCGGAAAACTTAATCCAAGACGGGATAGCGGACGATCTCCGTGCGACGATCCTTTCCGCCGCGTCTCTGGTAAGGGCCCTCTTTTCCGCAATGTTTTTCTCCGTATTTGGACATGTGTTGGGGTTATACCCCATTCAGATGGCGCTCGGTATTATTGGCGCAATCGCGATAGCGATTACCGCCGTTGTTTCATTAAAAATGGTAGGAATACAGATCTCCAAGAATTGATATATCGATTGACGAGCTATCCGAAGCGTCGAGCCTTCTTGATGGACATGACTATTCGTCACAAATCATTCCGC
>CABUZE010000052.1 GCA_902495955.1 uncultured Collinsella sp.
GCGAGTGGACGAGAGCTACGGCAGTCTTGCCGGCGGCGTCGATGAGGTCGATGAAGAAGCGACGCATCTGCGTGGCCACAAGCATGCCCTTGTACACGATGGTGCGCGAGCTCATGGAACACACGTAGAAGATCTTGTCGCGCAGGGCAAACTCGGCGTCAGCCTTCTTCTCGATGGTGCGGCGGCACACGTACAGGCGGCGCTCGAAGGCGTCACCTGCCGGCGTGTCGTCCGGACGGCCCAGGAAGGCCTGCAGGATGGTAGGCATGCAGGCGCGGGCCGTCTCGCCCAGGTCGTGCGGGTCGACCGGCACCTCGCGCCAAAAGAGCAGCGGCACGCCAGCCTCGGCGCAGCCCTCCTCAAACACGCGGCGGGCATCCTCTACGCCCTTGTCGTCCTGCGGGAAGAACAGCATGGCTACGCCATAGTCGCCCTCTGCCGGCAGAATCTGGCCGCACTTTTGAGCCTCTTTACGGAAAAAGTGATGCGGAACCTGGAACAGGATGCCAGCGCCGTCGCCGGTGTTCTTCTCGAGTCCCGTACCACCGCGGTGCTCCAAGTTAACCAGAATGGACAGTGCGTCGTCCAGGATCTGGTGATGGCGCTCGCCGTTGATATCGGCAAGCGCGCCGATGCCACACGCATCGTGGTCGAATTCGGGGCGATAAAGGCCCTGCTGCTGAGCGGAATCTGCCTGCATCGCGATCCTCCCCTAGATATTTAGACAGTCAGTTGAATAGGCATACTAGGAGCATCGCCGGCCCGTTGTGTTTCTCACCCGTTTCGAAACAATCGCGTAACGCACGCCCTACGAGTGGACACCGCCGACCTCAAGGGCGACAACATAGGCCCCAAGTTCGGCCTGCAAACTCACCTCTTCAAACATCTCAATCTGTAACAGTAAGACCCAATTTCCATCCCTAGTTGTTACAGATCAAGACATTTCAGCAATCCCCTTTCACCATCCTATTCAAATACAACAATTTTGTTAGTCTTGGTTAACTTTTTAGCCTAAAACGGGTATCCTTTGCGGCGTCAAACAAACGACACGCATGCCGTGCCACATTAAGGAGGCCCCTATGGCAAACCAGACAGACCGGCAGACGATCCAACTCGTCCTTATCCGCCACGGAGAGTCGGAGTGGAACAAACTCAACCTGTTCACCGGCTGGACCGACGTAGAGCTCACCGACACGGGCCGCGAAGAAGCCGCCGCAGGCGGTCGAGCCCTCAAAGAAGCCGGTTTCGACTTTGACGTCTGCTACACTTCGCGCCTCAAGCGCGCGATCCACACCCTCAACATCGTGCTCGGCCAAATGGATCGCGAGTGGCTGCCCGTCATCAAATCCTGGAAGCTCAACGAGCGCCACTACGGCGCGTTGCAGGGTCTCAACAAGGCCGATGCCGCGGCGGAGCACGGCGACGAACAGGTGCTCATCTGGCGCCGCTCCTTCGATATCTGCCCGCCGGCACTCGAGCCGAACGACGCGCGCGATCCCCACACCCAGGAGCAATACCGTGATGTCGCACCCGACCAGCTGCCCTACACCGAGTGCCTCAAGGACACGATAGCCCGTGCCTGGCCTTATTTCGAAGACGAGATTCGCCCCCAGATGCTCGCCGGCAAGCGCGTACTCATCGCCGCACACGGCAACTCCCTGCGCTCTCTCGTCATGAAGTTCGAGCACCTCACGCCCGAGGAGATCCTCAAGGTCAACATCCCCACCGGCGTGCCACTCGTCTACACCTTCGATGCCGATTTCAACGTCCTCGACAAGCGCTACATCGGCGACCCGGCGACCATCGCCGCCAAGATCGACGCCGTGGCCAACCAAGGCAAGGCGCGCAGGTAACCCCAACCCAAACCCGACGCGTGGCGCCGCACGACCCAGATGCGACGCCACGCCGTCCATACACAGGAGCGCACCATGCTCAACCATCTCAAACAACACTTTGGCTCCCGACGCACCGGTGGTCACGGAGGCCTAGACATTGCGCGGCACATCGGCCCCGGGCTGCTCGTGACCGTCGGCTTTATCGACCCGGGCAACTGGGCCTCCAATATGGCCGCGGGCTCGCAGTTTGGCTACGCGCTGTTGTGGATCGTCACGCTGTCCACGATTATGCTCATTGTGCTACAGCACAACGCGGCACACCTGGGTATCGCCACGGGCGCCTGTCTTGCCGAGGCCACGACACGTTACCTCCCCCGCTTCGTTGGGCGCACGGTGCTCGCCAGTGCCTATCTCGCGACCATCGCCACCGCCATGGCCGAAGTCCTGGGCGGCGCGATTGCCCTTCAAATGCTCTTTGGGCTACCCGTGCGTGCGGGCTGTGTCATCGTGGCGGCAGTATCGATGGCGATGCTCATGACGAACTCCTACAAGCGTGCCGAACGCTGGATCATCGCCTTCGTAGGCGTGGTAGGACTCTCGTTTTTGGCCGAGCTTGCACTAGTCAAGGTCGACTGGCCGCAAGCCGCCGCAAGCTGGATCACGCCCAGTATGCCCACTGGCTCTGCCGCGATTATCGTGAGTGTCCTGGGTGCGGTCGTTATGCCCCACAACCTCTTTCTGCACTCCGAGGTCATCCAATCCATGCACTTCGAAGGCCAAGGCGAGCAGGTTATCGAAGAGCGTCTGCGCTATGAGCTCTTCGACACGCTCTTTTCGATGGGCGTGGGCTGGGCAATCAACTCGGCCATGGTCATCCTGGCCGCAACGACCTTCTTTGCGCACGGCATTGTCGTAGACGACCTCGCCGTCGCAGCGGACACGCTCTCCCCCATTCTGGGCCCAGCAAGCTCGACAATCTTTGCGGTGGCGCTGCTGTTTGCGGGCCTCTCGAGTAGTGTGACGGCAGGCATGGCGGCAGGCACCATCACCGCAGGCATGTTCGACGAGGAATACGACATCCACGACCGACATTCCTCGATCGGGGTGGTGGCCTGTTTCGCCGGCGCAGTGGCGGCGTGCCTGGTCGTCCCAAATCCTTTTGAAGGTCTCATCTGGAGCCAGGCGCTGCTGTCGCTTCAGCTGCCGATCACGGTATTCGTGCTTATACGGCTCACCAGCTCACGCCGCGTCATGGGCAAATACGCCAACTCGCGCCCGCTCAACGCGTTGCTCGTAGGAATCGGCGTCATCGTAACGGTTCTCGACATCGTGCTGCTAACGGGGATGTAATTGGGATGGCGTGACTGTCCAGATATAACGTCTCAATCTGTAACACGTAAGGCCGTTTTAAACCGTCAGATAAATCAAAAGGGCCCCGGCCGAGAATTCGACCGGGGCCCTTGGACAGAACTCTGTATGGCTAATCGCCGTGTGTCTACGAGTTACTCCTCGACGAGCTCAAACTCATCGGGGCCGACGCCGCAGACCGGGCATACGTAATCCTCGGGCAGCTCGGGCGTGTCGACCTCAACCTCGTAACCGCAAACGGTGCACACGAACTTATACGTCTTCTTCTCCTCAGCCATGATGTTCTCCTCTCGAACGCGACTGGTGATGTACTTCGTTTATTAGTATAGATTCTCAATAATATAATGCAAGTATTTTTAGAACATTTCTAGCCTTGATACGACGAAGCCTTGGGCGGCGTCTTGCCCTTCAAGACCTTGTGATAGTAGTCATAGGTCAGCGGGGCCTCGCCGCTCAAGCGCTCGGCGTCCTCCACCTCGCCGATAAAGAGCAGGTGCGTGCCCACATCCACGGTATCAATTAGACGGCAGCTAAACAGCGCCGCCGCGTGCTCGGGCACATAGGGCATGCCCAGCGCGGTCTCGTGGGTCTCGTACTTGGCAAACTTGTCGTAGCCACTGCTGGTGCGGAAGCCAAAGTTACCGATATAGAGCATGTCGGCCGTCTGATCGATCACGGTCAGCGCAAAGGCCTTAGCCGATGCGATTACGCCGGACGTGACATTTTCCTTGTTCACGGCAATTGAGATGCGCGGCGGGGCGGATGTCACCTGCACCGCTGTGTTGATAACGCAGCCGGCACGCAGCCCGTCCGCCGCAGCGCTCACCACGTACAGGCCACTCGGCATGGTAAAGAACGCAGTTTTGTCCATAACGATCACTCCCCTAACCCAGGATTGAACCTCATGGATGTATGTACCCACAAAAAAGGCGGCACCCATAACGGACGCCGCCTTTGAGACATATGTGTCAGAACAGTAAGAAAGATGAGACACCCGCAGTTGCGGTGAAATAGGGACTGAGTAGTCCCTCAAACAGGCAAAACAGTCCGTATTCCACCGCAACTTATACAGAGTGCCTAGCGGTTGCGCTCCTTAAGGGCGCGGTCGATCTCGCGTTGGACATCACGCTTAGCCATGTCCTCGCGCTTGTCATAGCGCTTCTTGCCGCGCCCCAGACCCAGCAGCAGCTTTACGCGGCCGTCGGTATTAAAGTAGAGCTCCAACGGAACCAGCGCATAACCACGGTTGCGAAGTTTGCCGTCAAGAAAGTCGATCTCCTTGCGGTGCAGCAGCAGACGACGCCGACGGTCGGGATCGCGATTCCACACGCCACCATGGCTATAAGGGTGGATATGCAGGCCGACGAGCCAGCACTCCCCACCGCGAATCAGCGCGAAGGTATCGGTGAACTGGCACGCGCGCTCGCGAATCGCCTTGACCTCGGTGCCACTCAGTTCAATACCGCATTCGAACGTCTCATCGATAAAGTACTCGTGATGCGCCGAGCGATTCTTAGAAATGAGCTTGCGTTCACGCTTACTGGGCATCGCCGGCCTCCTTGGCGCCATCGGAACCCTTGCCCGTAGCTTCGCGCTTAGCCTTGCGCTCGGCATTGAGCTCAGCATCGCTCTCACGCACCAGTTTGATAATCGCCGCGCAGGCTTCCTCGCCCACCAAGTCGCGAGCACGCACCGTCAGGCGCGTCGCCTCCTGCTTGTCGCCGTCGCTTGCAGCATCGGTCGCGCACATAATCAGGCAGATGGCAATCTCGGCCGAAGGTGAGGTCGGCACGCCTTGCAGGGCCAGTTCACCCATCACGTGGTCGTCGCTCTCATCAGCGGCATCCGGATAGGTGGTATGGATCTTGTTGAGCAGGCGCGTCGTATGCGCATCGTTGGGCGCCAGGCGCAGCGCCAGACGCGCGCAGCCCACGGCAGCCGAAACGTTCTCGGTCTCGGGCTCCAAGAAGTACTGACCTAGATTGGCGTAAGCGCGGGCGGCGCACTTGCCATCGCTTGCACGCTCCAGCACCGAGAACGAGAGCGATGCCCATTCCTGCTTGTCCTCGAGTGCGCGGAACAGCTCGGCCAAATCCAAGCGATAGTTGCAGTTCATGGGGTCCCAACGCACAGCCTGCATCAGGGCATTACGAGCGCTCACATAATCCTGCTGGCGAATGTAGGCAAACGCCATGTCAGAGTACAGGCGGTCAAACGGCACCTCGACCTGCACGAGCTCGCGCGGATCCTTCTCCACGCGGCGATAGGCCAAGCGCTCAAACTTGCTATCGAAGCTAAAGTATTGACGCTTCTCCTCCGTCTTGCACTCAGCATCAATATACTCCTCGGCGAGCTCCACCAGACGCTCCAGCAGCGGCGTCGCCGTAGCCAAGTCGCCCTGCGCCAGATAGTTCTCGGCATACGTGATGTCTTGCAAGCTGATGGGCAGATCCATGGCTACTCCTCGATCTGAGCGAAACACGGCAGGCGCCGTATATACGGTCAATACACAAAACCCGGGTCTCTTACGAGGCCCGGGCGTTCAATTTTGGTAGCCCGTACCAGATTCGAACTGGTGATCTCCGCCTTGAGAGGGCGGCGTCCTAAACCGCTAGACGAACGGGCCATATGTAGCAAATGCAATGGCTGGGATGGAGGGAGTCGAACCCCCATTGACGGAACCAGAATCCGCTGTCCTGCCATTAGACGACATCCCAATGACTGCATCGCTGCGCTCGGCTGTGCCTTTGCGCAAGAAAGAAATATACGGGAAGTCTCGCCGTGACGCAAGCCCCAATTTTGACTTTTTTGAAATTCAGTCAAATTGGCCTAATTTAGTCCAACCCGTGAAGGACCTGTGAAGCCAACCGCTGTACGCGAAGGGCAAAACGCCGCGAGCGGTAGCCGTCAACCGTTGGCAGATTCTACCGTGAAAACGATAGCGCCAGGCAACACAATCGAAGTATCAATGATCGCGTAGATATGAGGCGCCATGGACGAAGAGCTTGATTACCTATGGGAGACCCTGGGCCTCGAGATCACTGCCGACCTTTGGCCCGAACGGGACAAAATCCATCCCACACTGCGCCCCGCCATTACTGTGGTGCAGGCAAAATACCGCCGTGCATCCTTTTTGATCATGCGGATGTCATGGCACGCGGGACTCCCCGACCTTAAGCGAATCCAGGCAAGCCTCGTCGAGCTGTCCGGCATGCCGACCGTCATATCCGAGGCGCATCTGGAGCAGCGCCAGCGCGAGCGACTGCAACAGCAGCGGATTCCCTTTATCTGCCCCGGCGTTCAGGCATATCTGCCCTTTATGGACGAGGAGTACTGGAGCGGCAAGCCCAACAA
>CABUZE010000053.1 GCA_902495955.1 uncultured Collinsella sp.
CACCCACGGCAAGCCCTCCGTCGTTAACGCTCATCCCCACACCAGCTGCGACGGTCGCATCGCCATCGTCCACAACGGCATTATCGAGAACTTCGCCGAACTGCGCGAGGAGCTGGAGGGCCGCGGCCATCACTTTAAGAGCGAGACCGATACGGAGGTCTTCGCTCATCTGATCGAAGAAGCCTATGCCGAGACGCACGACCTGATGGCCTCTGTGCGCGAGGCCTGCACCCACGTGGTGGGCGCCTACGGCCTGGCCGCCGTGTGCGCCGACGAGCCTGGCGTAATCGCCGTTGCCCGCAAGGACTCCCCGATTGTGGTCGGCGTGGGCGAGACCGGCTCCTACGTTGCCTCCGACGTCATCGCGCTCATCGACGCCACCCGCGATGTCGTGGTGCTCGAGGACGGTCAGTTTGCCAAGCTTACGCCTGCGGGCGTCGAGTACACCGACGAGGCCGGCAATGCCATCGAGCCCAAGGTCACCCATATCGATTGGGATCTGGACATGGCCGAAAAGGGCGGCTATCCCGACTTTATGCTCAAGGAGATCCACGAGCAGCCGCGCGTCGTGCGCGACACGCTGGTTGGCCGTATGACGCCTGCCGGCGAGCTCGATATTGATGAGCTGGGTCTGTCCCTCGAGGAGCTCAACGACATCGACCGTGTCTACGTGATCGCCTGCGGCACCAGCTATCATGCCGGCCTCATCGCAAAGAATCTTATTGAGGGCTGGGCTCGCATTCCCACCGAGGTTGAGGCTGCCAGCGAGTTCCGCTATCGCAACCCCATCATCACGCCGACGACGCTCGTCGTTGCCGTGTCCCAGTCGGGCGAGACGGCCGATACCCTCGCCGCCATTCGCGATGCGCGCATCAAGGGCGCCAAGGTCTTTGGCATCACCAACGTGGTGGGCAGCCCCGTGGCGCGCGAGAGCGACGGCGTCATCTATACCAAGGCCAACAAGGAGATTGCGGTCGCCTCGACCAAGAGCTTCATCGGCCAGGTTGTGAGCCTCACGCTTTTGGCTCTGCTGCTGGCGCAGGTCAAGTACCGTCTGACCACCAAGCAGGCGCGCATGCTGTTCCGCGAACTTTCCGATACGGCTGAGCAGATCCAGTGGATTTTGGATACCCAGACCAAGGCCGTGCACGAGGCCGCCCTGCTGTGCAAGGACGCGCAGTCGGCGCTGTTCGTGGGCCGCGGTATGGGCGCTGCCATCTCCTACGAGGGCGCACTCAAGCTCAAGGAGGTCAGCTACCTGCACGCCGAGGCGTATGCTGCCGGCGAGATGAAGCACGGCCCCATTGCGCTGATCGATCCGGGTTTCCCCGTCATCGCCGTGGCCACCAAGAGCGCCACCTACGACAAGACCGTGTCGAACCTTATGGAGTGCAAGGCGCGCGGTGCCAAGGTCATCGTCGTTGCCACCGAGGGCGACGAGGAGATCAACAAGATCGCCGACTGTATCATCCGCGTGCCGGCCGTCCGCGACGTGTTCAGCCCCATCACGGCGAGCGTCCCGCTGCAGCTGCTCGCCCGCGAGGTTGCCATCCTGCGCGGCTGCGACGTCGATCAGCCCCGCAACCTCGCTAAGAGCGTGACCGTGGAATAGTTGGTTCCGCCGTTCTAGCGACCAAGGCCCGGCTCCGTTGTGGCGGAGTCGGGCCTTGTTGCATTTGCCCAGATAAAACCTGCCAAAATAAACCTGTCCCTTTTTGGCAGGTTAGCGGAGTTTGCTGGTCTCGAAGTACTTGGGATATTGGTCCAGGACCTCGGTCTGGTTGCGGAACATCATATGCAGGTGCTTGCTGACCAAAAAGCTCGCCTCGATGGGGTCGCGGCCGGCGATGGCGCGGCGGATTTGCTTGTGCTCGTTAACAATCTCCTGATTGTCGAGCGTCTGCGTGGCGGCGCGCAGCCAGCGGAAGCGCTCCAGGTCGGCATTGGTCTCTTCGAGCCATGACCACACGGTGCTGCGGCACGCGATGCTAAAGATCATGCGGTGCATGAGGTTGTCGCTTAAAAAGAAGCCGATGCGATCCTCCTCGGCCATGGTCTTTTCCTGCAGCGCGATGGCTCTGTCGAGCTGCTCGATGCCTGCCGAGGTGGCACGGGCGCAGCACTCCACAATCACCTGCTTTTCTAGGTGCTCGCGAATGTAGCAGGCGCTTTCGGCAAGAGTGAGGTTGATGGGCGAGACATAGGTGCCGCTTTGGGGCACGGTGCGCACCAGGCCTTCTTGCGCCAGACGCACCAGCGCTTCGCGCACAGGGGTGCGCCCCATATCCAGGTCGTCGCAAAGCTGCTTGACGCCCAGCTTTTCGCCCGGCTTGTAGTCCAAGTAGACGATTTTGCGTCGAATGGTGTGGTAGGACTGGTCCTGTAGGCTCGTTTCCTGCTCGCCGACGTGCATCGATTCTTCCATAGTGCCTCACAACCGTTCTATCACACTCATATATCAGCTGTTAATTATGCCGCGAATCAGCTCTCCGCGGTGGGTAATTCGGCTGTTGCCCAAGAACTATTGCGGCATCTTAGTCTTTGTTTGCGCAGGGCTGTGCTCAATATTGCCGTATCATAAGCCGTCGCAAACGTGAAATAGAAAGAAGGAATCCCATATGCAATTGGCGAATATCGTACGCGAGCGCTGGAAGGGTGTCTTGTTCTGCCTGGTCATCGCCATCCCCGCGACGTTGCTCGGCAAACAGGTTGAGGTGGTCGGCGGGCCGGTGTTTGCCATCCTCTTTGGCATGGTCCTGGCGCTCGTCTTTCCCAAGAATCGTCGCGAGCAGCTTGCCGCCGGTGTCACCTATACGTCTAAAAAAGTCTTGCAGTACGCGGTAATCCTGCTTGGCTTTGGCATGAACCTCTCGCAGATTCTGTCCAAAGGCGCTCAGTCGCTGCCGATTATCGTGGCGACGATCTCGACCTCGCTTGTCATCGCCTTCGTGCTCTGCCGCGTTATGAACGTGCCGGGCAAGATCGCGACGCTTGTGGGTGTGGGTTCGTCGATTTGCGGCGGTTCTGCCATCGCCGCGACCGCGCCCGTCATCGATGCCGACGATCGCGAGATTGCCCAGGCTATTTCGGTCATCTTCCTGTTTAACGTTATCGCGGCGCTCGTGTTTCCGACGCTCGGCGGCATGCTCGGGCTGACCAACGAGGGCTTTGGCTTGTTTGCCGGTACCGCCATCAACGACACCTCGTCGGTAACGGCTGCGGCGAGCGCCTGGGACAGTATGCATCCCGGCGCCAATGTGCTCGAAAGCGCCACAGTGGTCAAGCTCACCAGGACGCTGGCCATTATTCCCATTACGTTGGTTCTCGCATGCTGGCAGATGCATCTGGCGCGCAAGGCCGGCGGCGACGCCAAAAGCACGTTCTCGCTTAAACGCGCGTTTCCCATGTTCGTGCTGTTCTTTGTGCTGGCGAGCGTGATCACCACGGTGCTTCAGCTTCCTGCATCCATTACGGCGCCCATCAAGGAGCTGTCGAAGTTCTTTATCGTGATGGCCATGGCTGCTATTGGCTTTAATACCGATATCGTCGAGCTGGTCAAAAAGGGCGGCAAGCCCATCGCATTGGGCTTTTGCTGCTGGATTGGCATTGCGTGCATGAGTTTGGGGATGCAGCACGTGCTGGGAATCTGGTAGAGAGTAGCTTATTTGCGTGCTCCGTGCTGGCGAGCGCATGTCCGCGGTGGAGCGATAGGAGCTCTTGCGGGTATGGCTTGTCCGCAGGTTGATAGGTCCCGAAGAGCTCTTATCGCCCCGCCAGGATGGCGATGCGGGGCAACTCATATACTCGCAGGACGGCGGCTTCTGCCCTATAGTGTTTGGTGAGCAATATCGTTCAATTTTGAAACACTCGCCCGCGCGGCCGTCGCCGGCGGCGTGGCGCCGAGGACGGGGCGCAATATGAACAGTGACGCCAAGCTACAAATCTTGATCGAGGCCTTGGCTGCTGCCGGGGCCTCGGCGTTGGCAATCGATGGGCATGGACGCGTGGCGATTTCGACCATGGATGATGTCGCACTCGAGCAAGATGTCGCGGCATTTGTCGCCGAGCGTCTGGGGCGCGTGGGCAACGGCACGCGCCTGGTGATGGGGCATGCGGGAGGGCGCTTGAGTCTCACGGTGCGTCCGGTCGCCAAGGAATACGGCGCGCTGTGGGTGGTCGTGGTCCGCGAGGTGCACGGTGTGGCGGCGCACGCGGGTATTGAGTGGCTTAACGCAGATGAGGTCGAGGCGCGCTACGAGGCAAGCGCGTATGGCATTGTCGAGGGTGCCGCTGCGGTCGCTGGCCCCGTCTGCGAAAGCTATGCCCGCGGTGTGCCCCTCATGTTGGAGGGCGAACTGGGTGCTGGCCAGGCAGAGATTGCAAAACGCCTCTATCTGGATGGGCCTTATGCTGACGAACCCTTTGTGTCCGTGGTACTTGACGAGCTCACAGATCGCGGCTGGCGCCATCTACTCAAAAGCTCGGAATCGCCGCTGTTCCAGGCAAGGCTGACCCTTTGTATTGGCGGCTGGCATGCACTTTCGCCGCAGCGTCTGCGCGAGCTTGTCTCTACGATGACCGACACGGCGCTGGCCGCGCGTTGCCATGTGGTTCTGACGGCAAATGATATGCCGGGCGGTGGCGAAAGCGATCAGGCCGCTTTTGTAACCGAGCGCTTGGCGTGTGCAGTAAGTGTGGCGCCTGCGATTGCCGAGCAGGGTGGCGCATCGAAAAAGGTTGCGCAGTATTTGTCATATCTGTCAGATGTCTTTGGAACTGCCGCTCCGAGTATGTCCGAGGAGGCTGCCTCGACGCTCAATGGCTATCGCTGGCCACGCAACTATCTGCAGCTTCGCGAGGTCTCGGAACGACTCTATATATTAGTAGGGTCGGGTGTGGCGGAGCGCGCGGTGGCGGAGGAGGTGCTCGCCCAGGAGGACGTCATCAAAACCGCAACCTTTGGCGCTCCGACGCTCGACAGCGACCTGTATATCCTGCGTCCACTGGCCGATACCGAACGGGACATCGCGCGGCTGGTCGTAGGCCACCTTCAGGGCAACCGGACCCGCGCTGCCGAGGTGCTGGGGATAAGCCGCACGACCCTGTGGCGCTTGCTGAAGGACGACGACCGCTGAGCGAGGCGCCCGTGACCGTGTGCGGCGCGTGTGCTACAGTCCAAAGCAGTAATGTTTCGATTGTGTTACGGCGTGCGGGGGCGTATGGCGGAGACTTCAAAACCAAACCGGAATAGACGGGGCGCGGCTCCAGTTAACCGCCGCACGACGTCCCGGACGTGGGGCAAGCACGCGTCGGGGTTCGACGGTTCGTTCAAGCGCACCAAATACGGCTATCCTTCGGCAAGCGCTCGCTTGGCTATGCAGGCCGAGTCGACGCTATGGGGACGCAAGCGCGTGGTGGGCTCTAAGCTCAAACACGACGGAACGCTGGGCTATATCAGCCGCGGTGCGGCTCGCCGCAGTGGCCTCAATCCTGCAGGCTGGCATCGTTACGTGCCGATTGCAGTTGTTGTTGCGGTGGTTGTCATCGCACTTGCCGCACTCGGCTACGCTGGCGGCGGCGTCGACCTGAGTGCGATGTTCAAGCCTGCTGAGCTCGCGCATGCCGGCACGGAGCTTGTCGAGGGCGCTCAGACCCAGACGGGCGTGGCTCCTCAGCGCGGTATTGTTGCCGCTGCCGCAACGATCGCCGATGCCCAAAAGGGCGAGGACGAACAGGGTGACGGCGCCGAAACGACTCAAACGAACGAGGGCGCGGGAACCTCGACGTCTATATAAGTTGCGGAGAAATATGTGCCGGCAGAAAGGGACAGTCCTTTTCTGCCGGCAGTTTGGGACACTCCTTGGCTACCCGACGTACACCACGTTGTCGCGGCGCGGCTTTGCTTCGGGGAGTGCGTCCTCGGCGTAGCCCAGAATGCAATTGCCTACACCGTGCAGGCTCCCGTCGGCGGGCAGACCCCACTTGGTCAGCAGCTCCAGTCCCTCGGGTGAGTCAAAGACCTCGTGCGCGCGGTGGATCCAACACGAATCGACGCCCAGCGCATAGGCTGCGTTGAGCAGGTTGCCCATGGCGAGCGAGCCGTCTTCCAGGTGCGTGGGCACGCTGCGGTCGACGAGCACCACCACAACGGTCTTGGCGCCGTAGAAGGGGTCTCCCTTGCTGCCCATAACTTGGGCGTTGAGCTGCGAGAGGCGCTCGACGGTTGCGGGGTCGGTGACGGCGACGAATGTGACCGGCTGGCGTCCCATGCCGCTCGGCGCGTACTGGCCGGCTTCGATAATGCGTGCGAGCTTCTCGGCCTCGACAGGGCGATCGCTGTATTTGCGGCAGCTGCGGCGGTGGATGAGCGCTTCGATGGTCTCCATGGGTCCTCCTGACGTTGGTTTCGTTGCCTCGTTCTTACCCGCCGA
>CABUZE010000054.1 GCA_902495955.1 uncultured Collinsella sp.
GACGAATGAGCGCCAAATCGGCCAGCTGACGCCGTCGCAGCGTCGACAAGAAAGCTGAGTGGGCCTATAAGCCGGGTTCTGTCGTGAACGGTCATTTATCTTGTCTGCACGTTACCGTGCAGTTCCACGCACGCTACCCGAACGCGGACCGGGCCGGCCCATAGCGTTCCTATTCGCGCTTGCTCCGGATGGGGCTTGCCAAGCCGCCGTGTTGCCACGACGCTGGTGGTCTCTTACACCACCGTTTCAGCTTTTCCCTTTACGCCTTGCGGCGCAGGTGGGAGTCTTCTTTTCTGCGGCGCTTTCCGTCGGATCACTCCGCCCGGCCGTTAGCCGGCATCCCGCCCTCTGGAGCCCGGACTTTCCTCACGCGTGCCGCAAGCAGCACATCGCGCGACCGTCTGGCCCACTCAGCAGTGAAAGAGTGTAGCACACCGTTGTCACAGGCAATGGCACAACACAAGCGTTCGACACGATAAACCAAGAACCACGCTATGCAGTACAATAGTATCGTCGATGGGCAACGTCGTCAGTCGAGACGCGACCGCGCTCCGCACCCCTCCGTCTACTCGGTACGTTCCCGCCTCCTCCCCGAGGCGGGATGTCGGCATTTTTCATGCACCGACAACCTAATAGCCAGTGGACAGCCCGGGCAGCATCGCGCATCTCGGCAGGAAATGCAAAAAGGGACCCGTCCATTGCGGACGGATCCCTTAAAACAAGTGATCGTCAAACCGATTTACTCGGCGTCGGTCTCCTCGTCCTTCTTCTCGGAAGGCAGCGGGGTAACCTCGATCTCGACGCCCAGAGTCTCAGCAGCGGACTTCATGGACAGGGAGATACGACGACGGTCGAGGTCGATCTCCATGACCTTGACCTGAACCTTGTCGCCCACGTGGGTGACCTGAGAAGGCTGGTCGACGTGCTTGTTGGCCATCTCGGAGATGTGCACCAGGCCCTCGATGCCCTCGCCCAGGTCGACGAAAGCGCCGAACGGGACAAGCTTGGTCACAGTACCCTCGACGATAGCGCCGACGGGGTACTTCTTGACCAGTGCGCGCCACGGATCCTCGGTGGTCTGCTTGAGACCCAGGGAGATGCGCTCGCGGTTGAGATCGACGTCGAGAACCTCGACCTCGACCTCCTGGCCGACCTTGACAACCTCGGAAGGATGGTTGACGTGGTTCCAGGAGAGCTCGGAGATGTGGATGAGGCCGTCGATACCGCCGAGGTCGACGAAGGCGCCGAAGTCGACGATGGAGGAAACGGTGCCCTGGAGACGCATGCCAGACTTGAGCTTGGACAGGATCTCGGAGCGCTCGGCCTTACGGGACTCCTCGAGCACGACGCGACGGGAGAGGACGACGTTGTTGCGGTTGCGGTCCATCTCGATGACGCGGGCCTCGATGCGGGTGCCCATGTAGGAGGTGAGGTCCTTGACACGACGGAGGTCGACGAGGGAGGCGGGCAGGAAGCCACGCAGGCCGATGTCGAGGATCAGGCCGCCCTTGACAACCTCGATAACCTCGCCCTCGACGTTCTCGCCGGAGTTGAACTTCTCCTCGATGCGGTTCCAAGCACGCTCGTACTCGGCACGCTTCTTGGACAGGACCAGACGACCGTCCTTGTCCTCCTTCTGGAGAACCAGAGCCTCGATGGGATCACCGAGTGCAACGATGTCTGCAGGGTTAGCGTCCTTGCGGATGGACAGCTCGCGGACCGGGATAACGCCCTCGGACTTGAATCCGATGTCAACGAGCACCTCGTCATGCTCGATCTTAACGACAGTGCCGTTAACGAGATCGCCCTCATCAAAGTCGGTAATCGTACCGTCGATGAGGTTGTTCATCTCCTCCTCATTGACATCGTCAAGAGAGAAAATGGACGAGTTCTGAATCTCACTCAAAGGTGGACCCCTTTCGAACTACGGGGCCCCGATTGCTAGGACCTACAGAAGGGTGCGACAAGCACACAACGTTTAGGAACACTCGGGAGCCGACAGATACAAATGTGACGCTTATGCAATCACGTTCGTATAGGTTACGGGGAAATGGGTTCGATTTCAAGCGTGAACTGCGTTTTTTTACTCGTGTGGAGACTTTTTCGTAATCTTATGGACAGCCGTCTCCACAACTTGACGATAAGCAGTTTGCCCATACGCCTTTGAGGTAAAGTATCCGGAGCCAACGATTCTGGAACGATTTATCGAGAAAGGTGCCCGCGTGCTCAAAGCAGTCGTTTTCGATATGGACGAAACGCTTCTTAGCATCAACCTCAACGCATTCATCCTTCGCTATTTTAAGGATGTCTCGTCGATGCTCGCGGATATCGGTCGCCGCAGCCACGGTGGCACGATGGCACGCCTCGGCACCATCTTGGTCGACCTCAACGCCAATCGCCGAAGCGGCACGGATAATCGCACCAATCTGGAGTTCTACCAAGAAGAGGTTGAGCGCCGGTGCGGCATTTGCCTCTCGGACCCACTTATCTACGAGGCGTTTACCTACTACGACCGCGAAGTCCTGCCGTACAAGAACGACGATGTCATCAACGCCCACGCCATGCCCGGCGCACACGCCGCGCTTCAGGCCGTACAGGATGCAGGACTGCGTTGCGCGCTCTTTACCAATCCCAGCTTTCCGCAGGGGGCCATCGAGTGCCGCATGGGTTGGGGCGATCTGGCCGACGTCCCCTTTGAGCTCGTCACGCACATGGGAAACACCACCCGCTGCAAGCCCGATGCCACCTACTATCTAGAGCAGCTTCAGGTGATGGGGCTCGAGCCGCACGAGGTCCTCATGGTGGGCAACGATCCCAAACGCGACTTCCCCAGCCCCGCCTGCGGCATTCAGACTGCCTATGTGGGCCAAGGCAAGCCCAGCCGAGCCACCTGGCGCGGAACCATGGAAGACTTCGCCCGCGATTTCAACGCCGTAGTAGAAGCCTTCTACGAGCACCAAATAGCCGACGAACTGTCCTAACAGACTCGAGTCTTGCCGATCATGATGTTGAGGATCTCGACGTCGGTATCTTTCATGCCCACGCGGCCCACATAGCCCATGCTGGCAATCGTCTGCTCGACGGTATCCTGAATGAGGCCCTCGCCAGCGCGGAAACCGCGGCCCTGCATGGCCATATCGTGGCCCAGAATCGCAGCATCGACGGCGGCGGAAATCTTGGCGGCACAGCTTGCCTTGGCGCCATCGCACACGATGCCGCCAACGTTACCGAGCGTGTTCGAGACCGTCGCACCAATCTGCTCGTGCGTGCCACCGCACAGCCAGGTAATCGCGGCGCCGGCACCGCACGCAGCGCAAATAGCGCCACAAAACGCCGAGAGCGCACCAATATAGCTCTTGATATGCACGGCGATCAGATCGGACAGCATCACGGCACGAACCAGGCGTTCATGGTCGCAGCGCAGGTACTCGGCATACTCCATAACAGGCAGCGCGCAAGTAATGCCCTGATTGCCCGAGCCGCACACGATGGCGACCGGCAGCGCGCAGCCGTTCATGCGGGCGTCGGACCCAGCGGCTGCACGGGCACGGGCACGGCAGGCGACGTCATCGGCACGTGCGCCCAGCAGTGTGCGGCCCACCTCGGCACCCCAAGCGTGCGCCAGGCCCTCGGCGCTAATCGCACCGTTCAGTTCGATCTGACGCTCAACGGCAACGCGGGCGTCCTCAATGTCACCGTCCTCGATAAAGTCGATGATGGACTCAATCGACATGGGCGTGTCAGCGCTATCTGCCGCACGCTCGGCCACGACGCGCTCGGCGCAGGCGGCACACTCCCCCGCCGACTTGCCGCATACCGGAATACCGTCGAGCGTATGGCACGTAACATTAGTGTGGTGGTCGGTAATCTCGACGACCGCGGTATGGCCCCCGGCCGTGGCAGTCACCTTGATGTAGAGGTTGGGCACACCCTCGACAAGCGACACATCGCAGTAGCCGGCGTCAGCGAGGAGATCGGCCACGCGCGCACGGTCTTTATCGTCAACGCTCTCGAGCACCTCGAGCGCGCTCTTGGCGTCGCCGCCCACGGCACCCAGCACGGCCGCCGCCTCAATACCATGCATGCCGCCCGAGTTGGGCACGGTCACGCTCTTGACGTTCTTGATGATATTGCCCGAACAGGCAACGTCCATATGCTCGGGCTCGCAGCCAAGCGTCTGGCTCGCCAGCGCCGCTGCATAGGCAACGGCAATGGGCTCGGTGCAGCCGAGCGCGCAGACAAGCTCGCGGTTCAAGACATCGCAAAAAGCGGCATCGCGAATGGAATCGGTAGACATAGGTATCTCCTGCTTACATAACGGACTGGGCTCTCAATAATAGTTAACTCTATTTATTTGATAACAATGCATCAAAAACCGCAACCCAAGTTCCGGCGGACGGCGTTCAAGCGCAAACTGACGGCATTAATTCATGAGAAGTAAGTCTTGTTGCATGCTAAAGCGTTTGACCAAAAAACGCCCGAGCGTTTACACAAAAGTCGCGCTATCATGCAGTCGAACGCGGTAAAACCTTTAGCAATTCCGCCGCACGGACCAGAGAGGAACCACTCATGAAGATTGGTATCGGCAACGACCATGCCGCCGTCGAGCTCAAGAACATTATCTCCGAGCACCTGAAGGAGCGCGGCTGTGAGGTCGTGAACTTTGGAACCGACACCTCCGAGAGCTTCGATTACCCCATCGCCGGCTACAAGGTGGGTAAGGCCGTGGCCAACGGTGACGTCGACCTGGGTATCCTGATCTGCGGTACCGGCGTCGGCATCAGCCTGGCCGCCAACAAGGTGGAGGGCGTTCGCGCCGTCGTGTGCTCTGAGCCCTTCAGCGCCAAGCTCTCCCGTATGCACAACAACACCAACGTGCTCGCCTTTGGCGCCCGCGTCGTGGGCTCCGAGCTCGCCAAGATGATCGTCGACGAGTGGCTCGACGCCGAGTTTGAGGGCGGCCGCCACGAGCGTCGCGTCAATCTCCTCAACGAGATCGACCAGACCCGCGGACTCAAGGTCGTCGACGAGGCCTAAAGACTTACAAAGCCATACGCTAGCGCCAGCCCCCGCCCGGAAGAAACGTCCGGACGGGGGCTCTTTAGTAGATTTGCGGGCATTTACCAAAAGTCTACTGAAATAAAAAGCGCGCCGCGGATGGAATTCCGCAGCGCCCAAGCCACACGCTAACAGCTTTAAGGAGTCAAAGCTGGTTTAGCCAAAAAAGCGCTTGATCTCGATCTCGGCGTTCTCCAGGCAGTCGGAGCCGTGGATCACGTTGGCGTTGACATCGACAGCAAAGTCGCCGCGAATGGTGCCGGGGGCAGCATCAAGCGGGTTAGTAGCGCCCATAAGGGTGCGCATCTTGGAGACAGCGGAGAGACCGGAAACGACCATCTTGACGACCGGACCGCTCGTCATAAAGTCGCAGAGACCGCCAAAGAAGGGCTTGTCGGCCAGATGGGCGTAGTGCTCCTCGACGGTAGCGCGCTCGAGCGTGGTCATCTCCATGCGCTCGATGACAAGGCCGCTGCGCTCAATGCGAGCAACGATCTCGCCGATCTTGCGGTCGCGCACGGCGTCGGGCTTAATCATGATGAAAGTCTTCTCGATAGCCATAAGGTAGCCTTTCAAGTAGGTTCGCGCGTGCCCAAGTCCCATTCCGGCACCCGCCTGGACTGCATCGTAACAGAGTTTTAGCTGCAGTTAAACAAAAAGCTGTTTATTGAAACGCTGCAATTTATTAAAACGCTCCATATGTGTCACTTCTGTTTCGAAGCCCGATTAGAGTACCATCCGACCGCCCATCAACCGCATCGAACCGAGCAGACGGTCGGTTGTCGCCCGTGAACGCACCCCCTTCACAACCTGCCCAAAGGTCCTACAGAAGTTCTCGACAAGCCCCTCCCCCATAGCAACAAAATACGGGCGACCGCAACAGCAGACGCCCGTAAAGCGAAAACGATTTATCAATAAATGGCCAAAACCGCTTCAGCCAAACCCTTACTTTGCCCCGTGACCCATCTCGACGACCTTGGTTAGCGATCCAAACACGCCTTCGTCGGCCACGAGCTGCGCCTCGGCACGCTGCAGCTGAACGACAACGGCGGCAGGGGCGGTACCGCCCTCGGTCGTGCGCGCGGCGACAATCGACGGGATGTCGAGCGCCTCGGTAATGTCGCGCTCAAAGAGCGGGCTTGCCTCCTGGAACACCTCAAACGGCAGGTCCTCAAGATTGCAGCCACGCTTCTCGCACATCAGGACCAGATGGCCCACCACGGCATGCGCCTCACGGAACGGCAGACCACGC
>CABUZE010000055.1 GCA_902495955.1 uncultured Collinsella sp.
CACCACCGCAAAAATGCCCAGTGCTACCAGGATGCGGTTACGCTTATGCTCAAGGGACTCTTTCTTCTTGCGCTTCTTCTTTTTCTTTGTGGGATCGGCGGCTGCCATGATTTAAACCTCCCATTTGAATGTATGAACACTCGCTCATATAATTTCGCGAGCAAAGGCCGCGGCAAGCGCGGCCTTGCGGGTCAGCGTATGCGCAGGCTAGAGAATGATCTCGCAGTCCGGCTCGGCGTCGGCGGTGAACTCCACGACGCGGTCAAGGACCTCGTCGAACTCGGCGTCGTCGGCCTCGAGCGTCAACTTCTGGGTCATAAAGTTGACCGAAACGGATTTGACGCCATCGAGCTTGGCCAGCTCGTCCTGAAGCTCACGCGCGCAGTTGGCGCAGTCGATCTCGTCGAGCTTGAACTGCTTTTTCATGGTGGGTTCCTTTCCCTGTTTTTGCGGCTTGGGTGCAAGCCGCGCTGGTACCGTGGTTGATCGCTATTCGCAGATGTGGCTCATGCCCTGGTTGAGCATGGTATAGACATGATCGTCGGCGAGCGAGTAGAGAATGTTGCGGCCGTCGCGTCGGAATTTAACCAGGTGCGACTGCTTGAGCGTGCGCAGCTGGTGCGACACCGCAGACTGCGAGGTCTCGGTCGCTTCGGCGATATCTGCCACGCAGAGTTCGCGGCCCATGAGGGCGTAAAGGATCTTGATGCGCGTGGTGTCGCTGAAAACCTTGAACAGGTCGGCAAGGTCGTACAACAGCTCCTCGTCGGGAAGGTCCTCGGGCGAGCAGGTGGTGGGGACGTCGGGCACGATGGTGGTGTCGATGCCGGACTTTATTTCATCAGCGTGATCGCTCATTGCAATATCCTTTCATATGAACATGCGCTCATATAACTCACTTTCGAGTATATGAGCGCATGTTCATATGTCAATACAATTTGCGTTAATTTCGATGACTGCTTGCCGCCTCTGCGATTTTCTGTGGGTTGGGAGACATCGACGCAATGCTCGCCAACATATTTCGAGATGTTCGGCTAGCATGCTAAGAAAGCCACCTTGAGAAGCATTGGAACTGTTCATATTTGTACTTTATCGTGTCAAATACCGCGAGAATCAGTTCTTCCTCTACGGGAGTTTCTGCAGAATCAGTTTTATCTAAAGTTATATTGAGCTTTGCTGCAGCCAATCTGGCACATCGGTGGCCGAATAAGTCGAAAAATGTAGGTGGACATCCGCAGAGATCGCCTTTAGAAGAGCGAATTCTCAATTAGATCAATAATCGTGTCGTCTTCCGTGCGGTTTTCATCGATTTTTGCGAACATGTCGCATTCCCAAGCCCCATTGATTTCCTCAGCAAGGGCCCCGACGTGTTGCATGTCGTCGGGTTCGGGCACATCGTTGATGCTCGGGTCATCAGCTTGCGGATATTGGCTTGCAATTTCGCGCTTGGCGGCCTCTTCTTCTTTGAGTGTCTCCAGGACGCGGCGACCGTATTCGAAGTAGCGCCGCAAGACAAATTGACGAAGAGTTTCTTGCAGGATGGCGAAGTTATCCGGGGGTCGACCGGGCCATATCTTCTCGCGAATGCGAATCGCTTCCATGACCCGTTTAAAAGCGGACTGCTTGAAAAACGAATGACGATTAACTGTGATAACGGCATATCCCATGTTTCGCAGCGTGTTTCGGCGCTCCTCGTCAATTGATTGCTGCTCGGGTTCGTCGTGGTAAAAGCCGTTGTATTCGATATCGGTCATCGAATTTTCGAGCAGCGCGTCGAGGTAGAAAACCGTCCGTCGCGTTAGGGCGGCGTATCTTTTGGGGACTGGGATCGGATAATCCGTTTTGATAGCGCGTATGGCTAAGCCACCCATTGACTTGGGCATTGTCAGCATCATGACAAACGCCGTTTCGAGTGGGGAGCGACAGCCTTCGTGTACATAAGAAAGTGCCTTAAGTGCTTTAATTAGATCCACGATACCCCGGTGCCTCTGAAAAGAAGGCTCTGAGCTCTTCAACGCTGGTTAGGGCTGGGCGCTCGCGATATTGAGTTTCGTCGGACGCTCCAAGCGCGTAGGAGCCGCAGATTTCAAAGTAATACTCAACGAGCTCCGAAAGGTTGAGGTCGGCTGTTGCTTCTAACGCGCACAGCTTGATATCGACGATGTAGACGTTCGGCTCGAGTTCTAGGTAGCTTTCTGCATCAAACGTATAGCGCGTGCAGTGGCAGATGCAGCCCTTGCGGTGCCTTTTGGCATTATTGGAAAACGTCAGCACATGGATACGTTCAGAATCGACATTCTTTCTGTTGAGCCATGCTCGTGCCGCTTCCAGGTCGGACGTGGTCGGCGCAGACACCCTGATCTTTTCCATAGGTATGGGACCGGTCGCGTAGCTTGCGAGCGAGTTGGCTGTTTGGTATACAGCGCGTGCCGTGGTATGTGACAGAATGATTCCCATACGCGCATGATGGCATAGCGGACGCCGCATACGCCCGAAACTTCGGGCAACGGTATTGGGGCGCGGCTTATCTTCTGCGAACGGTGGGTTTTTGAGCTGTCGTATTGAGGGAGCAGCTTTGGCTGGGGAGGTTTCTGCCGGCTGCCCCTTTTTGATGAACTTTAGTTGCGGATTCGTAGCTTCTAAGCGTTTTTGCCGACCGCTCAGATGCCTCACCAACATAATTTGAGTTATTCGGCCTTATCCTATACAAATGGTGCGATCGCAACGTCCTATTCGAATTGATTCAGGTAGATTTATGGGGCTTGGTTGCGAAATTAAGGCGATTTTAGCTTCGATTGCGGTTCAAGGGGCCTTGACTAGTGGTTCAGCTGGCCGAACAACTCGAAAAATGTAGGTGGGCCAACCTGCCGACTATGTGAAGCACGCGTATTTGCTCGTTTTGATGAAAACTAGGGTGCAGCCATAAGGCTGCGCCCTAGTTTACTGCGTGTCGGTGTGCCCAGACGGATTGCGCTGTGCCTGGCAGGCGCTCCCGCAGATGGATCGGTTATTTCGCGAATAGGTTCTTGAGGTTGAACTCGGCTTGGACGGTGCGGAGCATGAGGTCGGTGTCGTCCATGACAAGATGTTGCTCGTTGGCGTCGGCGGCGAGGGTTCCACGGCGGCGCGCCCAGTTCTCGAGCGCAGCGGGGGCGGACTCGCGGGGGAGCGAGCGCACGTCGGCGTCCAAGCTGCGGCAAATCTGGCGCGAGTCGATGACGATAATCTTACCCGCGCGGCGTGCCTCGGCGTAGCCGTCCAGGTGGATCTTGAACCAGCTGTCCTCAAAGGCGGCGTTGTGTGCCATGTACGGGTACTTCTTCATAAGCTTGAGCAGCTGCTTTTGCAGCTCTTTGTTCTCGCGGAAGGGCGTTTTGCCGTCGATGTCGTCCCAGGTGATGTGGTGGATATTCGACAGTGGCACATCCTCGCCGCGGTAGATATCGGGCAGGCCGCAGTAGTGTGCCTCGGCGTCATGCGGCACGGCGTCGCTGGTGAGATCCATGATCTCCCAGCCGACGTTGATGATGTAGCCGCGCTCGGGTGCACGGCCGGTGGTCTCGATGTCGATGCCGAGCACCGTGCCCTGGATAGGCTTGCGGGCGTACGCCACGCCGAGCGCGTCGCGGTCGCCGCGGATCTCGCGCATGACGGACGCGGCGGTGCGCTTTTGCATCTTGCCGATGGCGGCGCAGGTGTCGGCATCGGACAGACCGCGCGAAAGCGTCGCGGGCGTCACGTTGCGTAGACGCGCCTCGCCGATCTGGTCGCACAGGTCGCGGTTGCGGTCGGCCAGGTCGCGCACGGTGGCAAAGTCGAAGCCGGGGTCGCCCTCAGCGGTAAAGTACTCGGTTTCGAGCACCTTGAGGGCCTCTTCGCCCTTCTGGCGCTCGGACTCCATGGCACCGTGATCGCCATAGATAAACATGGGGATAAACGGCTGGCGCTCGTATTCGAGTGCTTGCGAAACGTTCATAGGATGCTCCTTGGACGGGCCGCGTCGCGCGGCTCGGGGTTACTGAGTTGTGGCGAGATGATAGTTTACCATGGGCAACTATTGGCACCGCGCCCGGGACAACTACAATACCCTAGTTGACCGCTAGGACTTTTACAATGCTGCCGAAAGACACGAAAGGTTCCATCCGTCATGGATTTACTGATAGATATTCTGCTCGATGCCGGCAAAGACACGCTCTCGCTGGTGCCGTTTTTGTTGGTGACGTACCTTGCGCTCGAGACGCTCGAGCATGTTGCGGGCGACCGCGTTAACGGCGCCATCAAGCGCGCTGGCGCTGCGGGTCCCGTGGTTGGCTCGTTGCTGGGCATGGTGCCGCAGTGCGGCTTTTCGGCAATGGCGGCCACGCTGTACGCCGGTCGCGTCGCGACGCTGGGTACCCTGGTGGCGGTGTTTCTCTCGACCTCCGATGAGATGCTGCCGCTGTTGCTCGCCGAGCAAGTTCCCGTGCAGACCATGGCGATGCTTCTGGCTTCGAAGGCGCTGATCGCGCTGGTCACGGGCTTTATCGTGGACGCCGCCATTCGCGGCCTGCGTCGTAACGCTCGCGCACATGCGGCGATTCGCCGTACCGTGCTGGGGACCGCTGCTATTCCGGCTCATGTGAACTGCGCGCACGACGACCACACTGGCGGTGACATCATCGACGAGGTGGCCGAGGCGGGCGTGAGCGCCGATCACATCCATGAGCTGTGCGAGCGCGACCATTGCGGTTGCGATGAAGACGAGGACGAGCACGAACACGGACATGGCCACGATCACGGTCATGAGGACGAGCATGAACACCATGATGGCCACGGTCACTCCCACTCTCACGAGGGCGCGCCCCTCCTGTCGATTATTCGCAGCGCCATCTCGCACACCGTGCAGGTATCGGTATTCATTTTTCTGGTGACGCTGATTCTGGTCGCCGTGCTCGAGACCTTCGGCGAGTCCGCGATCGAGCAGTTCCTGCGTGGCAACGAGACGCTTGCGGTCCTGGGCTCGGCACTCGTCGGCCTGATTCCCAACTGCTCGGCCAGCGTCGTCATCACGCAACTGTACCTGGAAGGCGCGCTGCAGCTGGCCCCGATGCTCGCCGGCACGCTCATCTCTGCCGGTGTGGGCTACCTGGTGCTGTTCCGCACCACCCGCAGCGCCCGCGAAAACGTCCTGTTCCTGATCATGATGTACGTCATCGGTGCGGGCTGGGGTCTTATCCTTTCTGCCTTTGGCCTCTAAGTAGATGCTTGGGGCATGCCGTAAAAACTGGGGCATGCCGTAAAATCTACCGCCATGACCTGGGCGTTGGATGCGTGTCAATCGCCAAAGCAAAAAAGCAGATTTCCGGGCATATCCCAAAAATCTGCCTTGGTTAGCGCAGCAGCTCGGAGAGGTTGCGCTTAAAGCGAGCGCGGTCCTCGCTGGTGAAGGCTGCCGGCCCGCGGGTGCGGCCACCGGCGCGACGCACCTTCTTTTCCTCGTGACGAATAAACAGCTGCATGTCGATGGTCGCCTTGTCGTACACGCGCCCGCGCACGCCGATGGCGGCGGCATCGCGGCCGAGCACCATGCTCGCCAGGCCAATGTCCTGCGTCACGACCACGTCGCCCGCCTGCAGACGCTCGACAATGGCAAAGTCGGCACTATCGGCGCCCACGCTCACATCGAGCGTGGTGACCCAAAAGCCGCGTCGCGCGTGCTCGGCATCGCGCGGGTCGTCGCGGCGAATGTGCCGCTCTAGATTCTGCGTGCTGTTGCCGGCAATCACCACGGCAACGCCTGCCCGCCTCGCACAGTCGATCGACTCGCGCGTAACCGGGCAGGCGTCAGCATCAATAAACAGCGTCTTTGGCATCTAGCGCACCAGTTTGCCAAATCGAATAGCGCGGACAATGAGCGTCACGCCAAACACCAGGAGCACGGCGCCGCTAAAGATGACGAGCATCTTTGCCGACCATAGTGGATAGATAAACACGAACATGCCGGCGATGATGGAGAGCGCGCCGCTCAGAATGGCGAGGGCGCGGTTAGACGAAAGCTCGGACTCCAGAATGGACATGACGCCTTCGACGATCCAGCCAAAGCCAGCCACGACCACCGCGAGCGTGGTGAGCGTCGCGGTCGAGAAGGCCTGATTGTGCAGGATTATGACGCCGCCCAGAATAATGAGCAGGTTAGAGATGATGCTCGTCACGCGCCAGCCGGCGGGCAACAGCGGCTCAAAAATGGCGGTGAACAGCCTAATGGCTGCCGTGATTATAAAGTAGAAGCCCATGACTGTTGTCAGGAAGACGAGG
>CABUZE010000056.1 GCA_902495955.1 uncultured Collinsella sp.
CTTGCCAACGAGCAGGTTACCGAGGGCAAGTGCTGGCGCTGCGGCACCGAGCCCGAGAAGCGCGACCTTGAGCAGTGGTACTACAAGATTACCGAGTACTCCCAGGAGCTGCTCGACGATCTGGAGAAGCTCCCCGGCTGGCCCGAGCGCGTCAAGCAGATGCAGGCCAACTGGATCGGCCGCTCCGAGGGCGCCGAGGTCGACTTTACCCTGTGCGACCAGGATGGCGAGCCCATCGAGGGCGATGAGCGCAAGATCACCGTCTTCACCACGCGTGCCGACACGCTCTTCGGTGTGTCCTTCTTTGTCCTGGCTCCCGAGTACGCCGGCCTGCACGAGCTCGTCGAGGGCACGGAATACGAGGAGGCCGTGACCAAGATCGTCGAGGACTCCAAGCATATCTCTGCCGTCGAGCGTGCCCAGGGCACCCTCGAGAAGCACGGCGCCTTTACCGGCCGCTACGTGGTGAACCCCGTCAACGGCGAGAAGGTCCCCGTGTGGGTTGCCGATTATGTCGTTGCCGACTACGGCACCGGCGCCGTCATGGCCGTTCCCTGCGGCGACCAGCGCGACTTTGAGTTTGCCCGCAAGTACGATCTGCCTATTGTGCCGATCATCCTGGACGATGACGATCGTGCTGCCGTCGAGGCCAGCGGCGAGACCATCGATACCTTCCATGCCGAGACCGTCGACTGGGATTGCGCCCACGCTGCCGAGGGCACGCTTGTCCAGTCCGGCAAGTACACCGGCATGCGCGGCGGCAAGCACTCCGAGGGCGAGGCTGCGATCGTGGCCGACCTCGAGGCCATGGGCTGCGGCCGTCGCAAGGTCGAGTTCCGTCTGCGCGACTGGCTCATCAGCCGCCAGCGTTACTGGGGCAACCCCATCCCGGCCATCCACTGCGAGCACTGCGGCATCGTGCCCGTGCCCGAGGACCAGCTGCCGGTGACGCTGCCCGAGAACCTGGACCTGGGTGCCGGCGAGACCCTCGCCGAGTGCAAGGAGTTCTACGAGACCACCTGCCCGGTCTGCGGTCGCCCGGCCAAGCGCGAGACCGATACCATGGACACCTTTACCTGCTCCAGCTGGTATTACCTGCGCTATACCGACCCGCACAACACCGAGCTGCCCTTCTCCCGCGAGGCTGCCGACCGTTGGATGCCCGTCGATAACTATATCGGCGGTATCGAGCATGCCATTTTGCACCTGCTCTACAGCCGCTTCTTTACCAAGGCCCTGCGCGACCTCGGTCTACTGAGCGTTGACGAGCCCTTCACCAACCTGCTGTGCCAGGGCATGGTCAAGGACGAGAACGGCGACACCATGTCCAAGTACAAGGGCAACGTCGTGCCCCCGAGCTCGGTCATCGAGCCCTACGGCGCCGACACCATGCGTCTGGCGATCCTGTTTATCGCCCCGCCCGAGAAGGACTTCGACTGGGATCCCAAGGCCGTCGAGGGCGCTAACCGCTTCATTAAGCGCGCCTGGCGTATCGTGTGGCAGCTCGTCCAGTCCGGCGACGCCAACGTGACCTTTGACAAGTTCGCGCTCGACGAGGTCGCGATAAAGCTTTATCGCGAGCGTCACCGCACCATTGCCAAGTGCACCGAGGACTTCGATCGCGGCCAGTTCAACACCGCCATCTCGGCCGTCATGGAGCTCGTCAACGCGGCGAGCGCCTACCTCAACGCTACTGAGGGCGCTTCCCGTGATAAGGCGCTGTGCTACGGCGTGGCCAAGGATATCGTGAGCGTCCTGGCGCCCATCTGCCCGTTCTGGGCCGACGAGCTGTGGCACGAGGCACTCGGCTGCGAGGGCAACGCCTACACCGCCGCCTGGCCCGAGTTCGACCTGGCCGAGTCCATCGAGGACACGGTGCAGATCGTCGTACAGGTGCTCGGCAAGGTCCGTGGCCGCAGCGACGTCGCCCGCGACGCCTCCAACGAGGAGATGCAGGCTGCCGCCGAGGAAGCCGTTGCCAAGTGGCTTGAGGGCAAGACGGTCGTCAAGGCCATCTGCGTGCCTGGCAAGCTGGTCAACCTGGTGGTCAAGTAAGCGCTGCGCGCATAGTTGACATCAAAAAGCGAGGGACGATTCCGCAGGAGTCGCCCCTCGCTTTGGTTACGGATACTTGCGACAACGCCCAATTATCCGTTTCTTGTGGAGAACCTGTGCTCACGCTGACCTGCGGGTTTGTGTTGTGGTTGCACGTTTGCGCAGGTATTGGTATAGTTTGCTTGCAAATGAAGTTGTAATTGAAAGAAGTGGGGTTTCGGCCCCGCTTCTTTTTTGTATGGATGGAGGTGCCGCAATGGTCAAGACCAAGACCGAGCAGGCGATCATCGACGCGCTCGAGGCCGTCGCTCCCCAGCACGATATCGACATCGTCGACGTTGAGCTCGTGGGTGCCACCAAGGCCCCCTGCGTGCGTGTGCGTATCGAGGGTGCTGAGGGTCAGAGCCTGTCGCTCAACGACGTCACGGCCAACACCAAATGGGTCGGCGATGTGATTGAGGAGCTCGACCCCATCTCTTCGAGCTATACGCTCGAGGTGTCGAGCCCGGGTATGGCGCGCCCGCTGCGCCGCCCGCGTGACTTTGCCCGCTTTGTGGGCGAGAACTGCGAGCTCACCTCCACCGCCACCGAGGGCCGTCGCAAGTACGCCGGCAAGATTGCCGCCGCCACCGAGACGAACGTGACCCTCGAGCTCGAGGACGGCGAGTCCGTCACCCTCGATTTTTCCGATGTTAAAAAGTGCAAGTTGAAGCCCACCTATGACTTCAAGCCCGCGAAGGAAGGAAAGTAAGATGGCAGCATCCGACATGATGTCCGCCCTGATGGAGCTTTGCCAGGAGAAGCACATCGACCAGCTCTACCTGATCGACCGCCTGGAGCAGTCGCTCGCCAAGAGATATGCCGAGATCATGCATCTTGAGTGGGGCGCCAAGGTGACCATCGACCGCACCACCGGCAAGATCTACGTCTACCGTCTGGAGCCGATCGACGATTCCATGGACGAGGAGGGCAACTTCACCGAGTTCGAGGAGATCGACGTCACTCCCAAGAACACGAGCCGCATCGCCGCCCAGCACGCCAAGGCCGAGATCAACGCCATCGTGCGCAACTCCGCCCGCGAGCAGATTTACGAGGAGTTCTCCGGTCGCATCGGCGACCTCATCAGCGGTACCGTGCTGCAGTCCACGCCCGACTTCACGATCGTCAAGATTCGCGAGGGCGTTGAGGCCGAGCTTCCGCACTTCGACCAGCGCCGTTACGAGAACGAGCGCAATGAGCGTCCGATGGGCGAGCGCTACCTGCACAACCAGCACATCAAGGCCGTGATCATCGACGATCGCGACCCCAACTCCAACCTGCAGCCGGTTCGTGGCGAGCACAGCCGTCCGCCGATTGTCATCTCCCGTACCCACCCCGAGCTCATGCGTCGTCTGTTTGAGCAGGAGGTGCCCGAGATTTATGAGGGCACCGTCCAGATCAAGTCGATCGCCCGCGAGCCCGGCCAGCGCTCCAAGGTTGCCGTCCACTCGCTCGACGATCGCCTGGATCCGGTTGGCGCCTGCGTCGGTCCCAAGGGCAGCCGTGTTCGCGCCGTCGTGGGCGAGCTCCGTGGCGAGCGCGTCGACGTCATCCTGTGGGATGCCGATCCGGCCGTCTACGTCGCCAACGCCCTGTCGCCCGCCAAGGTCACCCGCGTCCTCATCGACGAGGAGAAGGCCTACGCCGGCGTCATCGTGCCCGACGACCAGCTGTCCCTCGCCATCGGCAAGGAGGGCCAGAATGCCCGCCTCGCCGCGCGCCTGACCGGCTGGCACATCGACATTAAGTCCGAGACCCTTGCCGCCGACATCCTCAAGAACGTTCCCGTACACGAGGAGCCCGCCGCCGACCTGATCGGTGACGAGGAGGACGAGGACGTCCGTCGTTGCGAGTTCGTGTCCGAGGACGGCATCCAGTGCCGCAACCAGGCCCGTCCCGGCTCCCGTTTCTGCGGTGTCCACGACACCGACGCCTTCGATGATGCGGAGGACCTGATCTAGCGCGCGGTCGCGCCGGGCAGGTCCCAGCGCATACCCCACGCTCGTTCAGTCTCTAGGCACCCAAGGTGCCAGAAAGGGTAGGTGAAGTCATATGGCAAAAGTCCGTGTGTCCACCCTGGCCAAAGAGTTCGGCATGACCTCCAAGGAACTGATGGGTCATCTCGCCGAAATGAAGATTCCCGCTAAGTCCGCTTCCTCCGCCCTGGAGGACGCTTACGTCGCCATGGTCCGCAAGCAGCTCGCCTCGGTGATTGAGGCCCGCGCCCAGGAAGTCGAGGCCGCCAAGCAGGCCGAGGAGCAGGCCGCTGCCGCCGAGGAGGCAGCACGCGCTGCCGAGGCAGAGCGCGAGCGCATCGCCGCCGAGAAGGCACGCGAGGAGGAGCGCCGCCAGTTCGCCGCCGCCCAGGCTGCCGAGGAGGCCGCCCGCGCCGAGGCCGAGGCTAAGAAGAAGGCCGAGCAGGAGCGCCTTGCCCGCGAGAAGGAGGAGGCTGCCCGCGAGGCCCAGCGCCGCGCCGTTCCCGCTTCCGACTCCGGTTCGCGTTTCCGTTCGCTGCTCGACCAGATCGCCGCACAGGAGACTGTGCTCAAGGAGAAGAAGGACGCCGAGGAGAAGGCCAAGGCCGAGCGCGCTGCCGAGCGCGGCAACCGTCGTGGCGGCAACAACGACCGTCGCGGTGGCCGTCGTAACGATCGCAACGCCTCCGACAACAACTCCGAGCGCAACGCCTCCGAGAGCCGTCCTCACAGCCATCGCACCAATGCCAGCAACAACGTCGCTGCCGGCATGGACTTCCCCAACCCCGACAAGCAGGGCAAGGGCAAGAAGCGCAAGGGCGGTCACAACAACGAAGAGGACCACTACAGCCGCATGGCTCGCGAGGCCGAGGAGTACAGCCGCGAGAAGGTGCTCGAGGAGGCTCGTGCCGCCGTCGAGGAGGCCTCTCGCGAGTCCACTGGTCGCCGCAAAAAGCGCAAGGAGAAGCGCGAGCGCGAGGCCGCAAAGGCTCAGGAGGAGCGCAAGATTGAGGAGGCGCTGGCCCAGGGCGTGAACCCCGAGGACCTCGACGCCATCAAGGTCTCCCAGGGCGTTACCGTCCAGGAGCTCGCCGAGGCACTCGACGTTCCGGCCAACGACATCATCAAGCGCCTGTTCCTGCTGGGCACGCCGCTTACCATGACGCAGTCCATGTCCGACGACCTCGTCGAGCTCGTTGCCGACGACCTTGGTCGCCAGATCAAGATCATCACCCCCGAGGAGGAGAACACCTTCTCGTTCTATGACGATCCCGCCGACCTTAAGCCGCGCGCCCCGGTCGTCACCGTCATGGGCCACGTCGACCACGGCAAGACGAGCCTCCTCGACGCCATCCGTCACACCGGCGTCGCTGCCGGCGAGGCGGGCGGCATTACGCAGGCCATCGGCGCTTCGCAGGTCATGATCAACGACCGTAAGATCACCTTCATCGATACCCCCGGTCACGCGACCTTTACGGCCATGCGTGCCCGCGGCGCCAAGGTGACCGATATCGTCATCCTGATCGTGGCCGCCGACGACGGCGTCATGCCCCAGACCATCGAGTCGATTAACCACGCCAAGGCCGCTGGCGTTCCCATCGTCGTCGCCGTCAACAAGCTCGATAAGCCGGGTGCCAACCCCGACCGTGTGCGCCAGGAGCTCACCGAGTACGGCATCATCCCCGAGGAGTGGGGCGGACAGAACATGTTCGTCAACATCTCGGCCAAGCAGAAGATCGGTATCGACGACCTGCTCGAGACCGTGCTGCTCCAGGCCGACGTGCTCGAGCTCAAGGCCAACCCTGACACCTTCGCTTCGGGCAACGTCCTCGAGGCTAAGCTCGACAAGGGCCGCGGCTCGGTTGCCACCGTGCTCGTGACCCGCGGTACCCTGCACGTGGGCGATACGCTGGTCGCCGGCCTCACCTATGGCCGCGTCCGCGCCATGCTCGACCCCAAGGGCAACGCCGTTACCGAGGCCGGTCCTTCTGACGCTGTCGAGATCTTGGGTCTGCAGTCCGTCCCCAACGCCGGCGATGAGTTCCGTGTGTTCGAGGACGAGCGCGAGGCGCGTGCGCTGGCCGACGAGCGTTCGCTCAAGGCCCGTATCGAGGAGCAGAGCCGCGTCAAGCACGTCACGCTCGAGAACCTCTTCGAGACCATCGCCGACGCCGAGGTCAAAGAGCTCAACCTGATCATCAAGGCC
>CABUZE010000057.1 GCA_902495955.1 uncultured Collinsella sp.
CCCCAGCCAGGTGCCAAACGTCTCGATCTGTAACAGTTAGACGTTCTCCAGGCCCCCAAACGTTACAGATTTAGACAAACCAGCGGCGCCCAAGCGTTCGTCTCGATCTGTAACAGGTAGACCGGTTTTTGTCCCTAAACGTTACAGATTGAGACAAAGTCAGGGCAGCAGGGCGACACCAGCCACATCCCCTACTCCCACTCCTACTCGTAGATGTTAAGCGACTTCACGTACCGCCCCTGAGCACCCATGATGTCGCGGACCAGGCGCAAAAAGAAGCTGATGCACGAGGTGTCAAAGCCGTCCTGCAGATCCTCCGGATGCACCGCACCCGGCCCATCGACCGCCGTGTCACTCAGGCGCGCGATGTCATACAGATAGAGCTGTCCCGCCGTCAGCCAGACATCGTCGACGCAGGCGAGGCGCACCGCAATCGCTCCGTCGCTCCAATGTTCCTTTTGCACGATATGCGGGTCGTAGACATCAAAGCGGTGGTCGGTGCGCGTATCCTTCAGCGCAACTATACCAGTCGCAGGATCCTTGTCCAAAATGCCAAAGCGCGAGAAATACTGCGTGTCGCGTACCTGCTCGAGCCGCTTGAGCGAGGCAGGCGAAAGCGATGTCGGCGGCTCTTCAACATACAGCTCGAGCAGCGTCTTGCCGTGGCGATAGGGGCGCTCGAAGAGCAGCCAATCGGTAAATGCCATGTTGTAGGCCATGATTTCGTTTTGCGAAGGCTCGGTGCAATAGCTGAGCCACGGGTCGACAATGATCTCGAACTGTTCGCGCGCCGGCTCCAAAAACTGGAACTTCCGCAGCATCCAAAAATGGGCCATGTCGGCAATATCGTTGCCGACGGCTTCGGCTAGCTGCGCTCGGTCTAAAGCGTGGTCAGTCATGGCATCCTCCTCAAACTGATAGACCTCAATTTGAGCTTACGAGGAGGGTGGTCGGCCACGACCAGCGCGGGCAAAATAGGCCTCCGGCTGCAAACCAGATGCTGACCAAACACTTGACGGGGCACTTGACCGAATGAGCGCACCGCAACAAAATCGCAGGTAAACATAGACGGCCAACCCGTCCTTTTGAGCCAGATGCCCGCAGCCACCACAGAAACAACAGGTGACCACAGCCCAAGAAGCCGACAAATGAACACCCGCACGTCGGCAAACGAGCAAATCGCTCGCAAAGAACGTCCCCAACGACTAGACAAAAATGACTAGTCATTGGGGACGTTCTTAAATGACTACTTTACAGCTCCAGCGCACCGGCGACTTCGGCTGCGCAGGCCAGGGCATCGGCCATGGCGTTCACCACGAGCGAGCTGCCGTTGCGAGCATCACCCGCCACATACACCGGCGCGGCGTCCGCGGCGACGCCGTCGACACGGGCCGCAAGGTGCGAGCCCTCGGCAGCCATCACCGGCAGCGGACGACCAGCGGTGGCAACAGGCACGCCAACGGCGTCGAACACACCATGCTCGGGGCCCGTAAAGCCGCAGGCGATGAGCACCAGCTGAGCCGGTACCTCGTGCTCGGAGCCCGCGATGCGCTCGGGCTTGCCAGCCGACCAATCCAGATCGACCACGCGCAGGCCCGCGGCCGAGCCCTTCTTGTCCAACAGTACCTCGAGCGTATCCACACCCCAAGCGCGCATCTCGCCGCCCATGGCAGCGATGGCCTCCTGCTGGCCGTAGTCGGTCTTCTTAACGTTGGGCCACTGCGGCCAGGGGTTGCTCGCCGCGCGCGCATCAGGCGCCGCTGGCAAGAACTCAAACTGGCGCACGCTGCGCGCACCCTGGCGCACCGCGGTGCCCACGCAGTCGTTGCCGGTATCACCGCCGCCAATGACCACGACGTCCAGACCGCGCGCGTTCACCGCGGGCTCGCCGCCATCGAGCACCGAGACGGTCGAAGCCGTCAGGTAGTCCACGGCATACACCACGCCCGGGGCATCAATGTTCGCAGCCGAAAGCCCACGCGGAGCACGAGCGCCGGCAGCCACCACGACGGCGTCAAAGTCGTCGAGCTTGGCGGTAACCTTGGGATCGCTCACGTCGGCACCCAGCTCAAACACAATACCCAGCTCACGCATAAGCGCCACGCGACGATCGACCACGGACTTCTCGAGCTTCATGTTGGGAATGCCGTACATGAGCAGGCCGCCCGGACGGTCGTCGCGCTCAAACACCGTCACGCGGGCGCCGCGACGCGCGAGCTCCCATGCTGCCACCAGACCAGCAGGACCGGAGCCCACCACGGCAACCGTGGGTGCGCCCTCCCCCGCCGGCTCAAAGCGACGCGGGCCGCCATTTGCCCACTCATGGTCGCTGATCGCACGCTCGTTGTCATGGATCGTCGTGGGCTGGCCATCGACCGAACCCAGGTTGCACGCGGCCTCGCACAGCGCCGGGCACACGCGACTCGTGAACTCGGGCATGGGCGAGGTGAGCGACAAGCGCTCGGCTGCCTCGTTCCAGCGGCCGCGGTACACCAGCTCATTCCACTCGGGAATCAGGTTGTGCAGCGGGCAGCCACTCGGACGCGCCTTGCCAAAGCTCGCGCCCATCTGACAAAACGCCACGCCGCACATCATGCAGCGGCTCGCCTGGGCACGGCGCGCGTCGTCGTCGAGCTCCACGTACAGCGGATCGAAATCGCGGCTGCGCTCCTCCACGGGGCGAAGCTCGTGGGTCACGCGATCGATATCAAGAAAAGCACCGGGCTTACCCATGGCACTTACGCCTCCTTCTTGGTCGAAGCAACAGAGCCGACAGCGCCACCCGCGACATCGAAGCGAGCAACATCCGCGGCGCTCGCGCGACCGGTCACAATGTCAAACGCCAGCTCCTCTGCCTGCGCATGCGTCTTGCCGGCAGCCTCGCCCGCAGCGACAATCGCCAGCACGCGCTCGTACTCGGTCGGAATGACCTTCACAAAGTGCTTGCTCATCGTCTGAAAGCTGTAGAGCAGCTTAATGCCGCGCGGGCTCTGCGTCGCGTCCACGTGCTCCTGAATGAGCTCGCGAATCTGCGCCAGCTCGCCGGCCGTCGGGGCTTTAAGCTCAACGCTCTCGTGGTTAACACGGGCATCGAGCGTGCCGTACTGGTCAAAGACATAGGCCACGCCACCCGTCATGCCGGCGGCGAAGTTCTGCCCAACCTCGCCCAGGATGAGCGCCAGCCCACCCGTCATGTACTCGCAGCCATGGTTGCCGCAGCCCTCGACCACCACCGTGGCACCGGAGTTGCGTACGCCAAAGCGCTGGCCTGCCAGGCCGTTAATGAAGCCGCGGCCGCTCGTAGCGCCAAAGAACGCAACGTTGCCCACAATGATGTTCTCGTCGAACTTGTAGGTCGCATGCGGGTTGGGGCGCACCGACACCTCGCCGCCCGAAAGGCCCTTGCCAAAGTAGTCGTTGGCGTCGCCGCACACGTTGAGCGTAATGCCGCGCGGCAGGAAAGCGCCAAAGCTCTGACCGGCCGAACCATCGCAATCGATGGTGATGGAGCCGGCGGGCAGGCCCTCGGGATGCGCCTTGGTCACCGCGTTGCCCAAGATGGTGCCCACGCAGCGGTTGACGTTGGCGATATCGGCGCGGAAGCGAATCGGACGCAGGTGCGCACGGGCATCGGCCGTATAGGGCACAAACAACGTGGAGTCGAGCGTCTTGTCGAGTTCGCTGTCCGCAGCCATCTGGGGCAGGAAGTGACGGCCGTCGGCACCCGGGATGTGGGCACCAAACTCACAGGTCGCGCTCGCCAGCACGGGCGACAGATCGAGCAGGTTAGCCTTGCGGTTGCCCGGGACCTCAATCTGGCGCAAGCACTCGGGATGGCCGACCATCTCGTCGACGGTGCGGAAGCCCAGGCTCGCCATGACTTCGCGCAGTTGCTCGGCAACAAAGAGCATAAAGTGCTCAACGTGCTCGGGCTTGCCGCGGAAGCCGCGACGCAGGCGGCAGTTTTGCGTAGCGATGCCGGCGGGGCAGGTATCCTGCTGGCAGTCGCGCTGCATGAGGCAGCCCATCGAGATGAGCGGCATGGTCGCAAAGCCAAACTCCTCGGCACCCAGCAGGCAGGCGACGGCAACATCGGTGCCGTCCATGAGCTTGCCGTCGGCCTCGAGCACCACGCGCGAGCGCAGGCCGTTTTGCAGCAGCGTCTGCTGGGCCTCGGCAAGACCGAGCTCCAGCGGCAGACCGGCGTGCCAAATGGAATCGCGAGCAGCGGCACCCGAGCCGCCGTTGTGGCCGCTGATCAAAATCTTGTCGGCAGCGCCCTTGGCAACGCCGGTGGCGATGGTACCGACGCCGGCCTCGCTGACCAGCTTGACCGACACGCGCGCGCCGGGGTTGGCGTTCTTAAGGTCAAAGATCAGCTCGGCCAGGTCCTCGATGGAGTAGATGTCGTGGTGCGGCGGAGGCGAGATCAGGCCGATGTCGGGCGTGGACTGACGGACCTCGGCGATCCAGGGGTAGACCTTCTTGCCGGGCAGGTGACCGCCCTCGCCGGGCTTGGCGCCCTGGGCCATCTTGATCTGAATCTCGAAGGCGCTGCACAGGTAGCGGCTCGTCACGCCAAAGCGCGCGCTTGCCACCTGCTTGATCGCGGAGTTCTTGGAGTCGCCGTTGGCCAGCGGGGTCTCGCGACGCGGATCCTCACCGCCCTCGCCGGAGTTGGAACGGCCGTGCAGGCGGTTCATGGCGATGGCCATGCACTCGTGGGCTTCCTTGCTGATGGAGCCGTACGACATGGCGCCGGTGTTAAAGCGGCGGACGATGTTGAGCGCGGGCTCGACCTCGTCGAGTGCCACCGGGGTGCGGCCGCCGGCATCAAAGTCGAGCAGGTCGCGCAGGCGCACGGCACGGCCGGTGCGGTGCAGGCGGGCGCTGTACTCCTTAAAGGTGTCGTAGCTGTCCTCGCGGCAGGCGGTCTGCAGCAGGTAGACGGTCTGCGGATCGATGAGGTGATCCTCGCCACCGAGCGGGCGCCACTTGGTCAGGCCCAACGTGGGCAGCTGATCGGGAGCCGGGCTCTTAAGGATGGCAAGCGCGGCGTCATAGCGCTCATTCTGCTCGCGCTCGACGTCCTCGACGCCCATACCGCCCACACGGCTCACCGTGCCGGCGAAGTACGCGTTGACGAACTCCGGCGTAAAGCCCACGGCCTCGAAGATCTGCGCAGAGTGGTAGCTCTGCACCGTGGAGATGCCCATCTTGGACATGATGGAGACGATGCCCGCCGTCGCGGCCTTGTTGTAATTGGCGATGCCCTGCTCGGCCGTCACGTCCAGGTCGCCGCGTGCCGCCAGATTGCGGATGCACGCATGCGCGTTGTACGGGTAGATGCCGCTTGCGGAGTAGCCCACCAGCGCCGCAAAGTCGTGCGGAGACACGGCATCGCCGCACTCCACCACGATATCGGCAAAGGTGCGCACGCCGGCACGGATCAGGTGGTTGTGCACGCAGCCCACGGCGAGCAGCGACGGCACGGGCACCTCGCCCGCAGCGGCACGGTCGCTCAGCACCACGATGTTCACGCCATCGCGAACCGCAGCCTCGACGTCTTCGGCAAGCTGCTTGCGCGCAGCCTGCAGCGCGCCCTCGCCGGCATCACGGCGGTAGACGGCACGGAAACGGCGGGTCTTAAAGCCAACACGGTCAATCGCGCAAATGCGGTCGAACTCCTCCTCGCTCAGCAGCGGGCGCTCCAGGCGCACCAGCTGGCAGGCCGTACGGGAGTCCTCGAGCAGGTTGCCGTGGGTGCCCAGGTAGAGCGTGGTCGAGGTGACCATGTGCTCGCGCAGGGCATCGATCGGCGGATTCGTGACCTGGGCGAACAACTGATAGAAGTAGTCAAAGAACGAGCGCGTCTTCTTGGACAGGCAGGCCAGCGGCGCATCGATGCCCATCGAGGCGAGCGGAGCCTTGCCCTGCTGGGCCATGGGACGCACGACCTCGTCGACGTCATCCCAGTGGTAGCCGAGCTTGGCCATACGCACGGCGGCGGGCACCTCGGCGTCCTCGGCGGGCGTTGCCGCAACGGG
>CABUZE010000058.1 GCA_902495955.1 uncultured Collinsella sp.
ACCCAAAACCTACCGTTCACCGACATTTTTGCTTCCCCGAACGGCTTTTGTCGACCAAATGTTAACGTTGCCATTGTGCAAACACAGAGCCACCGGGCGGCTCAAACGTTTACGCATAAGGAATCGGCGGTTCGCAGGCACAGAAACCACCGGTTCGCGTCTTTTTTTGTGTCGCAAAATGGCAACGTCAACATTTTGGCAACCGAACGCCAAAAGCTACCATCGTTGCTAACCCCCGACTCTTAGGAGCATTGCATGGAGCAACTCATCGCCACCATCGAAAAGGGCCAGCCCTTTTTCAACGCGATCGCCCGCAACAAGTACCTCAAGGCGATCCGCGACGGCTTTATCTCCGTCATCCCCATCATCATCTTCTCGTCCATCTTTTGCCTGGTAGCCTCGGTCCCCAACATCTGGGGTTTCTACTGGCCCGATGACATCAACAACGCCCTGTGGAAGTGCTACAACTACTCCATGGGCATCCTGGCCATCGCCTGCGCCGCCACCACGGCCAAGCACTTCGCCGACGCTCAGAACCGCGATCTGCCCAAGAACAACCAGATCAACTTCATCTCGTGCATGTGCGCGGCCATCATCGGCTTCTTGCTCCTTTCGAGCGACAACATCGCCACGGACGCCGCCAGCGGCTTCAACACCACCTACCTTGGTTCCAAGGGCCTGCTGACCGCTTTCATCGCTGCGTTTGTGACTGGCATCATCTACAAGTTCTTCATTAAGCGCAACATCACCGTCAAGATGCCCGAGCAGGTTCCGCCCAACATCTCGCAGACCTTCAAGGACATCATCCCCTTCTCCGTCTGCATCACCGTCTTTTGGGTTTTTGACATCGTCTTCCGCGCTGCTTTTGGCTTCTGCTTTGCCCAGGGTGTCATCCAGGTGTTCCAGCCCCTGTTCACCGCTGCCGATGGCTACATCGGCCTCGCTGTGATCTACGGCGCCATGAGCCTGTTCTGGTTCGTCGGCGTCCACGGCCCCTCGATCGTCGAGCCCGCCATCGCCGCCGCTCTCGTTGCCAACATGACCGACAACCTGGCCGCGTTCCAGGCTGGCCAGCACGCTTCCGCTGTCCTGACCCAGGGTGCCCAGTACTTCGTCGTCTGCATGGGCGGCACCGGCGCCACGCTCGTCCTGGTCTTTATGTTCTGCTTCCTGGCCAAGTCCCAGGAGATGCGCGCCGTCGGTAAGGCCGCTATCGTTCCCGTGTGCTTTGCCGTCAACGAGCCGCTGCTGTTCGCCGCACCCATCGTGCTCAACCCCGTCTTCTTTGTCCCGTTTGTCTTTGCCCCGATCGCCAACATCTGGATCCTCAAGATCTTTATCGACTTCTTGGGCATGAACGGCTTTATGTACACCCTGCCCTGGACCGTCCCCGGCCCCATCGGTACCATCATGGGCCTGGGCTTCCAGCCGCTCGCCTTTGTGATGCTCGCCCTTATCCTGGTCGTCGACTTCGTTCTGTACTACCCGTTCTTCCGTGCCTATGACGCCCAGAAGTGCGCCGAGGAGGCCGAGATCTCCCAAGAGGAGCTCGCCGCCAAGAACGCCGAGAAGGCCGCCAAGCTCAACGATGCCTTCCAGGGCAAGGCTGACGCCAAGAGCGTTGCCGCCGGCGCTGCCGCCGAGGCCGTGAAGGCCGACTCCCCCGCCGCTTCTGCAGCACCCGCTGCCGAGGCAACGACCGCCAGCGACCTCAACGGCAAGCGCGTGCTCGTGCTCTGCCAGGGCGGCGGAACCTCGGGCCTGCTCGCCAACGCACTGGCCAAGGCTGCCAAGGAGCGCGGCATCGATCTTGAAACCGCTGCCGAGGCATATGGCAACCATGTCGACATGCTCCCCGACTTTGACCTGGTCGTCCTGGCCCCGCAGGCCGCCAGCTACCTGGCCGACCTGCAGAAGGACTGCGAACGCGTGGGCAACAAGTGCGTCGCCTGCCGTGGCAAGCAGTACATCGAGCTCTCCCAGAACGGCGATAAGTCTCTCGCCTTCGTCTCCGAGCAACTCTCGAAGTAAGTAACGCTCAGGGCCAGCCGACCATCCAAGACCGGCTGGCCCTTCGATTTAGACGATTGGATCATCATGTCCGTTAATCCTGCTAGCGTCACCAACCCGCCCGCGCAGTTTCCCGAGGACTTTGTCTTTGGCGGCGCCACCGCTGCCTACCAGGTAGAGGGCGAGACCCGCACTCACGGTAAGGGCAAGGTTGCCTGGGACGACTTCCTGGAGGCCCAGGGGCGCTTTTCCCCCGATCCCGCTTCGGACTTCTACAACCAGTACCCCGTCGACTTGGAGCTGTGCGAAGAGTTTGGCATCAACGGCATTCGCCTCTCCATCGCCTGGAGCCGCATCTTCCCCAACGGTACCGGCGAAATCAACCCCGAGGGCGTCCAGTTCTACCACGATCTCTTCGCCGAGTGCCATAAGCACCATGTTGAGCCGTTCGTCACGCTGCATCACTTTGACACGCCGCTTCCTCTCTTTGAGAAGGGCGACTTCCTCAACCGCGAGACCATCGACGCCTTTGTGGACTTTGCCACCTTCTGCTTTAAGGAGTACGCCGACCAGGTGACCTACTGGTTCACCTTTAACGAGATCTGGGCCGACGCCTCCAACACCTACATCGAGGGCACCTTCCCCGGTGGCGTCAAGGCGCATCTTGCCGAGGCCTTCCAGTGCGAGCACAACATGATGCTCGCCCACGCCAAGGCAGTGCTGGCCTTCCACAACGGCGGCTTTAAGGGCAAGATTGGCGTCATTCAGTCGCTGGAGTTTAAGTATCCGCTCAACGAGAACGACCCCGCCGACATCAAAGCCGCCAACAACGAGCACGTGCTGCAAAACCAGTTCTTGCTCGACGCCACCTTCCGCGGCGACTACGCGCCCGACACCCTCGAGTGCGCCAACCGCCTGGCCGCCGTCTCGGGCGGCACCATCGAGATCTTGGACGAGGATCTGGATATCATGCGCGAGGCCGCGCTCTACAACGACTACCTGGGCGTTAACAACTACCAGTGCCGCTTCTTGAAGGCCTACGATGGCGAAAACGACCTGCACCACAACGGTACGGGAGAGAAGGGCACCGGCCGCTGGCGCGTTAAGGGCATTGGCGAGCATGTGAACAAGCCTGGCATCCCCACCACCGACTGGGACTGGATCATCTATCCCGAGGGCCTGTTCGATCTGCTCGTCTACATTAAGCAGCGCTACCCCAACTACAAGCAGATCTTCATCACCGAGAACGGCATGGGCTACAAGGACCCCTACAAGGACGGTTTTGTGGACGACCAGCCGCGCATCGACTACATCGAGCAGCACCTGCGTTGGCTGCTCAAGGCCATGGAGGTGGGCGTCAACGTGGGCGGCTACTTCCTGTGGAGCCTGCAGGATCAGTTCTCCTGGACCAATGGCTACAACAAGCGTTACGGCTTCTTTTACGTTGACTTTGAAACCCAGAAGCGCACGCCCAAGGCAAGCGCCTACTGGTACAAGCACGTGGCGCAGACCCGTCGTCTGGACTAGCGGCTGGCAGGGTTGCCCGCTCACACAACCTGTCCCCATTTCTCAGCCGGGGGCGGCACGTCACACGGCGCGCCGCCCCCGGTCTTTTTGTTTTTGGGCTGGTCGGGAGCCGTTTGTCTCGATCTGTAACATCTAGCCGAGTTTTTTGGTCCTAGCTGTTACAGATTGAGACGAACAGGATTGCTCTTTCCGAAGAATCTAAATCTGTAACACGTAGCCCGCTTTTGACCGTCTACCTGTTACAAATCGAGACAAACGGAGTAGGACCTAACCCCGTATGTCCCTAACAGTCGAGCGTTCGCACAGCGTACTCGGCACATGAATCGCCTCAATAGACGAGCTCTCTCCAATCGCCGCCTCAAACGCAAGCTTACCGACACCGCGCAAATCAAATCGCAGCGTCGTCAGCCGATTGTGAGGAACAAGTCCCTCGAGTGCGTCGTCGATACCAACCACGCTCACGTCGTCGGGCACGGACAGGCCCGCGTTCTCGAGCGCGGCGATAACGCCCAGCGCCATCTGGTCATTTGCCGCAAGCACGGCAGTCGGCGCCTGCGACCCGCCGGCAAGCACCTCGGCCGCAATCCGCTCGCCCATGGCGTACCCACTGTCCGCACTCCAATCGCCACGCAGCATCGGAGCGGCATCGACATGAGCACGACCCAGCGTATCGCGCCAACCGGCCTCACGAAAACGCGAGGAAATCGAGTTTTCCGGACCCGCCACAAACCGCATATTCGAGTGACCATGTTCCAGCAGATAATTGGTCAACAGCTCGCACGAACCATACTGGTCGGAGTCGATCGTCGTGCAGCGCGGATGCGCATACATGGACAGGATGACCGTTCGCACTCCCGGCTGGGGAACAAACTCCTCAAAATCGGGAGCCATGCGGTTCATGTTGAGAATCATGCCGTCGACGGGTCGCTCGACCATGCGGCGCGAGGCATCGGCAAGTGTATAGGGCTTGTCGCCGCCCATCTCGATCATAGTGACGGCAAAATCGTGCTCGCGCGCCGCTTGCATGATACCCTCGAGCGTCGCCAGGTTACCGACACGTGTGATGTTGTACATGCACAGGCCAATAGAACGATACGACCCGCCGCGCAACGCCGCTCCAGCAAAATTGGGACGAAAGCCCAGCTCTTCCATGGCGGCCAGCACACGCTTGCGCGTCTTTTCCGTCACGTTGGGCATACCGTTGACCACGCGAGACACAGTCTGGCGGCTCACGCCAGCGAGCGCCGCAACCTCTGCCGCGCTCGCCGAATGACCATTCCTTGTCTGCTGAGCCATGCCTTCCACGCTAACCTGCTTCCCAACTATTCCCCGCGCCCATGGCGCATCGTACATACATCGATAACGTGCTCATGATACCCGAGCCATATACCACAACATGAAAACTTCTGTCAATCAAAACCGCTTACCGAACAAATACAACCGTTCGCGGCTGTTTGAAGTTGTTTTGTTTCTATACATCCCAGCCGGATGTTAACGTGCTCATTGTCAAATGTTCACGCGCTCATTTTGGTTCTAATCATTTTAAGATAGTGTTTATCGGGCTTTTTCACCGCTGAACGCTAACCAGGGAGCCTCCTGAGCGCAAACGCACAATATCGAACAGCGAGACGAGAGGGTGTATGCATATGTCTTTGCTAAACCGCGTACAGCAGCTGCCGAAGGGCTTTGTTTGGGGCGCCGCAACCGCCGCGTACCAAACGGAAGGTTCCACGAAGGTGGCAGGCAAGGGTAAGACCATGTGGGACGATTACCTTGTCGCCCAGGGTCGCTTTTTGCCCGACCCGGCCAGTGATTTCTACAACCGCTACGAGGAGGATATCCGCCTTTCTGCCGAGCATGGACTCAACGCCATCCGTGTGTCCATCGCCTGGACCCGCATCTTCCCCAACGGCGACGATGCCGAGCCCCTCGCCGAGGGCGTTAAGCACTACCACGAGCTGTTCGCCTGCTGCAAAAAGTATGGCGTCGAGCCCTATGTGTCCCTGCATCACTTTGACTCCCCCGCCGCCCTGTTCAACCAGGGCGACTGGCTCAACCGCAAGACCGTCGACGCCTATGTGCGCTATGCCGAGTTCTGCTTCCGCGAGTTCCGCGAGGTCAAAAATTGGTTCACCATCAACGAGCTCATCAGCCTCTCGCACTCCCAATACATCCAAGGCAACTTCCCGCCCAACCATCACTTTGATGTGACGAGCGGCATCCAGAGCCAGCACAACGAGCTCGTTGCCCACGCCCGCGCCGTCAACCTGTATAAGGATCTTGACGAGACCGAGCACCTGGGCGGACGCATTGGCATGGTCAACGTCCTGACGCCGGCATATCCTGCCACAGACTCGCCCGCCGACCAGCACGCCGCCGACCTGTACAACGCCTTCTACACCGACTTCATCATGGACGGCGCCTTCCTGGG
>CABUZE010000059.1 GCA_902495955.1 uncultured Collinsella sp.
ACGCGGAGGTCTACTACGTGCTCCATGACGTCGCGGACCATGGCGGTTAGGCGCTCGACTTCGTCGACGGGGCACTCAAAGTCCAGTTCGTCGTGTACCTGCAGAATCATATGGGCGGCAAAGCCCTCTTCTTCCAGGCGGCGGCTTACGCGGGCCATGGCGATCTTGATGATGTCGGCCGCGGTGCCCTGCATGGGATGGTTCATGGCCGTGCGCTCACCAAAGCCACGGAGTTGCGGGTTATTGGCCTAGAGCTCCGGAATATGACGCCGACGACCGTACATGGTCTCGGCGTAGCCCGTCTGCTTGGCACGCGCCACCACGTTGTCGAGGAACGTACGCACGCCCGGGTAGGCCTCGTAGTAGCGATCGATCATATCGCGCGCCTCGGCCATCGAGATATGCAGCGACTGCGACAGACCGTAGGCCTGCTGGCCGTACACGATGCCAAAGTTCACGGCCTTGGCGCGACTGCGCAGATCGGGTGTCACCTCGGACACCGGCACGCCAAATACGCGCGCGGCCGTCTCGGCATGGAAGTCCTCACCCTCGTTAAAGGCACGTACCAGATGTTCATCACCCGAAAGATGCGCCAGCAAACGCAGCTCGATCTGCGAGTAGTCCACCGCCAAAAAGACGCTGCCCTCGCCTGCCGAGAACGCCGTCTTGACGGTGCGGCCCAGCTCCGAGCGCGTCGGGATGTTCTGCAGATTGGGGTCGCTCGAAGACAGACGCCCCGTCGCGGTGATGGTCTGGTTGTACGTAGTGTGTACGCGACCGTCACCGCGGCGCAGCGGACCTAGCGTGTCCAGATAGGTCGACTTAATCTTGGACTTCTCACGCCAGTCCAAGATCAGACGAACAATCTCGTGGTCGCGAGCAAGATCACTCAGTACCTTGGCATTGGTCGAATAGTAGCCGCGCTTAGTCTTCTTGAGGCCTTTGGTCGGAAGCCCCATAACGTCAAACAGCACATGCGAGAGCTGCATGGGACTGCCAATGTTAAAGGTCTCGTCACCCGCCAGGTCGCGAATACTGCGCTCGACCTCGGCAATCTGGGTCGCCAGACCCTCGGACAGACTGTGCAGCCGATCGGGGTCCACGCGCATGCCCGCGCGCTCCATCTTGGCAAGAACCGGCACAAGCGGCATCTCGATGCCATCGAACACGTTGACGGCGTTCTCGCGGGTCATGCGGTCGCGCAGCGGTGCGACCAGCGCCAGCGTCAAGGCCGCCGTGCGGGCGGCGGGCGCAGGAGCGTCCTCGCCGGCACCCTCTGCACCGCGCGCCGCGGGCAGCGCCATCTGCAGATAGGTATCGGCCAGATACGCCTCGTCAAACTCGGAGCGGTCGGAATCCAACAGGTAGGCGGCGACCACGGTGTCGAAGATGCGTGTGGAATCGACTGCCAGCGGATCCATGAGCTCGGGCTCAGAAGAATCGATGGGCGAAAGCTCGTGCAGCAGCGCCTTCGTATCCGGGCTCGCCACGCGGCCCTCCATAAACAGGCGCGCAAGCACGCCGGCGATCACGCCGTGGACGAAGTTGAAGCCCTCAACCTCAGCCGCCACGCCGCTGTCGCCTTCCTCGAGCGCGAACAGGCCCTTGGACGTCGCCAACCACAGCGTGCGCGTCAGTCCAAAGAGCGCGCCCTCTTCCTTGTCGTCGTCCACCACGGCGGCGACCCACTCGCCGGCATCAATCGCGCGGGAAATCTCAGCCGCAACGGCACCAAGCGCGTCAGCATCGCCCGCGGCTGCGCGAACCATCGCAGGCGTCTCAAACACACTGGAGGCAGCAGCAGCCCCGCCCTCGCCACCGATCAGCGCCAAGAAACGGTTCTGCATGGCGGTGATACCAAGCGTGCCCAGCGCCGCGGAAACCTCATCGGCAGAATACGCCGGGAAGGACGTCGCCTCAAAGTCGAGCTCGACGGGCGCATCGGTGCGAATGGTTGCGACCTTGCGGCTCAACAGGGCATCGTCGATGTGTGCACGCAGGTTCTCGCCCATCTTGCCCTTGACCTCGTCGGCGTGTGCGATGACCTCGTCTAGGCTACCGTACTGCGCAATGAGCGCGCTCGCCTTTTTGGGGCCGATGCCCGGCACGCCGGGGATGTTATCGGACGTGTCGCCCTTCAGACCATAAAAGTCGGGCACGAGCGCCGGCGTGATACCGTGATACAGATCGTCCACGCTCTCGGGCGTCATGATCGCCACGTCGGACAGGCCCTTGCGGGTCGAGACCACGTTGACGTGCTCGGTCACGAGCTGATACATATCGCGATCACCGGTCACCAGCAGCATGTCACAGCCGGCTTGCTCGCCCAGGCGCGCCATAGTGCCCAGGATGTCATCGCCTTCCCAGCCCTCGGACTGCAAAATCGGCACGTTGAGCGCGGCGAGCAGCTCCTTAATCATGGGAAACTGCGCGTGCAGATCGGGGTCCATGGGCGGGCGCCGCGCCTTATACTGCGGCAGCATCTCCATGCGCACGCGCGGCTTGCCCTTGTCAAACGCCACGACCACACCATCGGGGTTAAAGGCATCGATCATCTTAAGAAACATGTTCAAAAAGCCAAAGATCGCGTTGGTGGGACGACCGTCCGGCGCGTTCATGGTGGGCGGCACGGCGTGGAAGGCGCGGTGCATGAGCGAGTTGCCGTCGATAACGGCAAAGGTACGGCGCTTGTCAGACATATTGAATACCTCGCTTTGGGCTGGGCACGGTTTGCTCACTCCAGTTTACACGCTCCCCGCCCCACGGCCACCGCACATCAAGCTCCCCCGCCACCGTGAGCCCGCGCGTGATACGATGGCTCACGGTACATCAACCAGCACGATCGATCCGAAAGGAGCCTGCGTCATGGAGCGTCCCTGCGCATGGAAAAAGTACACGCCACAGCAAGTCGAGGAGCTCGAGGAGCTTTGCCGCGGCTATAAGCAGTTTTTGAGCGAGAACAAGACCGAGCGCCTGTGCGTCAAGACCGGCATCAAGATGGCCGAGGAGGCGGGATACGTCGACCTGGAGACCGTGATCGCCGAGGGCCGCGCGCTCAAGGCCGGCGACAAGGTGTACGCCGCCAACCACGGCAAGGACCTCATGCTCGTCAACCTGGGCACCGCCCCGCTCGAGCAGGGCTTTAACATCCTGGGCGCCCACGTGGACTCGCCGCGCCTGGACCTTAAGCAGAATCCCGCCTTCGAGGCCGGCGACATGGCCTACCTCGACACGCACTACTACGGCGGCGTCAAGAGCTACCACTGGGTAGCCTCCCCGCTCGCACTCGTGGGCGTCATCTGCAAAAAGGACGGCACCACCGTCGACATCAACATCGGCGACAAGGCGGACGACCCGGTCTTTACCATCTCCGACCTGCTGATTCACCTCTCGAGCGAGCAGATGTCCAAGCCTGCCAAGGACGCCGTCGATGCCGAGATCCTCGACGTGATCGTGGGCGGCCGCCCCGTCAAGTTTGACGAGGACGACAAGGACGCCCCCAAGGAGCCCGTCAAGCAGATGTTCCTGGACATCCTCAAGGAGCAGTACGACGTCGAGGAGGAGGACTTCCTCTCCGCCGAGATCGAGGTCGTGCCCGCCGGCCCGGCCCGCGACATGGGCCTCGACCGCTCCATGATTCTGGGCTATGGCCACGACGACCGTGTCTGCGCCTATCCGTCCATGCTCGCCCAGATCGACGTCGCCAACGTGGAGCGCACGAGCATCACACTCATCGTCGACAAGGAGGAGATCGGTTCCGTGGGTGCCACCGGCATGACGAGCCGCTTCTTCGAGAACACCGTCGCCGAGATCATGACGCTCGCCGGCGAGGATAGCCCGCTGGCCCTGCGCCGCGCACTCGCCCACAGCCGTATGCTCTCCTCTGACGTGTCCGCCGGCTTCGACCCGGGCTACGCCGGCAAGTTCGAAACTAAGAACGCAGCCTTTATGGGTCGTGGCCTGTGCTTTAACAAGTACACGGGCAGCCGCGGCAAGGGTGGCTCCAACGACGCCGACGCCGAGTATGTGGCCCTCGTCCGCGACATCATGGACGAGGCCGGCGTAGACTTCCAGACCTGCGAGCTCGGTCGCGTCAACGCGGGCGGCGGCGGCACCATCGCCTACATCATGGCCAAGTACGGCATGAACGTCATCGACTCCGGCGTTGCCGTCCTGTCCATGCACGCCCTGTGGGAGGTCGCCAACAAGGCCGACATCTACGAGGCCTACCGCGGCTACAAGGCCTTCCTCGAGCGCGCCTAATCCACCCCACCCATAACTTGCGGTGGAATACGGATTGATTTGGCCTTTCAATGGCACAAACAGACCGTATTCCACCGCAACTTTTTTAGCGAGAGAACGGTTCCATGTTGCAGGTCATCATTTCGCCCGCCAAGCAAATGCGCGCGGCCCAAGATGCTTTTGAAGTCCTGGGCATTCCACCCTTTGTGCGCGAGACAGCTCGCCTCCACCGCGCACTGCTAGATATCGAGCGGAATGAAGGCAGCGGCGGCCTGCAGGCGCTATGGAACGTGAGCGACAAACTGCTGGGGCCTTGCCTCAACACCCTGCATGAGTTCAGGCCCATCCTGAAAAACGGCGATCTCGACAATCCCGCACTCGCCCGTCACCTCTCCCCCGCCGTCATGTCCTATCACGGCATTCAATACCAGAGCATGGCGCCCAAGGTGATGGATTCCGCGCAGCTCGACTGGCTACAAAACCATCTCTGGATCCTCTCGGGCCTTTACGGATGCGTGCGCCCCCTTCATGCCGTTGAACCGTATCGGCTGGAGATGGGCGCGAAGCTTGCCGTCGACAATGCCCGAGACCTCTACGCGTTTTGGGGCGACAAGCTCGCACGGGCCATCGCTCCGGCAGGCTCCAACGCTACACTCGTCAATCTCGCCAGCGCGGAATACGCCAAAGCCGTTCTGCCCTGCCTCGCGGGCGACGCCACGGTCGTCACATGCCTCTTTGGCGAAGGCATCCGCAACGGAAAACCCATCCAACGGTCGACCGCCAGCAAAAAGGCGCGCGGCTCCATGGTGCGCTGGATGGCAGAAAACAAGCTCGAGGATGCAAGCGAGCTCACCGCGTTCGACATTGGTTATCGTCACTTTCCCGAGCTTTCAAATAAAAACACTTTGGTCTTCCTGAACGAACAGGCTTTGTAGGACCAACGCTACTTTTGAATATGCTGCCTAGGCACGGCATCTATTCCGCCAAGCCGTCGGCTTTGGCAATTTCATTTGTCGAGCCGTCCTGATAGGTAATCTTGACATGCTCCACCTCGGACACCTTGACGCCCGACGGGGGCTCCAGGCGCCATTCCGTCAGCGCGATATCCATCGTCGTGGGCACATCCCCTTGATCTTTGAGCTCGACCGACAGCGTCTTAAGCGACGCATCGAAGGTCACGCGCTCGATCTCTTCACCAGGAATGGATCCGCCACTCAGCTGCAACTGCACAAACTCGTTGCGCGGATACCAATAGTCGCCCGGCGCGGCAACGGTATTGTCGCCCGCGACCTTCACTGTCATGATCGGCAGGGCATCGTCGGCCTCAAACTCCCAGGCAGCGCCGCCGCGACCGCCAAACGTCCAGATACAAAAGGCAATCACCAGCACGGCAAGCACCGCAAAACCAATCGCGACAAGGCCATGGTGCGCGCGGCTTTCCTCGGCCGATACATCCCATTGCGTCTCTCGATATAGATGCTTGTCTTCCATGTTCGCCTCCCCACAGGCACGCTCGTTGGCCCAATCGTACCCATTCAGGCTATACTTGAGCCCATGACATAACGGGGAGCTTGCAGGACAAGACGGCAGGCTGAGATTGGGCGCGCCCGCCCTGACCCGCAAACCTGATATGGGTAATGCCAACGAAGGGAGCCGTGCCAAAGAGCACACAGACCGAGCCCAAGCTCGTCACGCAAATCGACTTC
>CABUZE010000060.1 GCA_902495955.1 uncultured Collinsella sp.
CATTCCCGAGATGGCGGCGCATGCCGATGCCGAGGCCAATCCGCTATACCCCGTTCCGCTTCTAATGGACCGCTTGGAGCTCGAGCATATGTACGAAGTCGTTGCAGGTGGTATGTTTGAGGACGAGAATTAGGAGGGTCCATGAACACCGAGGAAATTGCGCGCATCGTCGGCGATCAGCGCGCCTACTTTAAGACGCACGCCACGTTTGATGTCGATGCTCGACGTCGCGCGCTCGTGAGTTTACGCGATGCGGTGCGGGCCCACGAGGCCGATATCGCCCATGCGCTCAAGACCGATTTGGGGAAGTCGCATGACGAGGCCTATATGTGCGAGATCGGCACGTCGCTTTCCGAGATTCGACATCAGATCGCTCACGTGGCTCGGTGGAGTCGTCCGCGCCTGCGTCCGTGCGATCTCGCTAACGCCGTGAGCGCGTGCAAAACGCAAGCCGTTCCCTATGGCGTCACGCTCATCATGGCTCCGTGGAACTACCCGTTTTTGCTAACACTCGAGCCGCTCGCCGGCGCCCTTGCCGCGGGCAATACCGTGGTCATCAAGCCGAGTGCCTATGCTCCGGCATCGAGCGCGGTGCTCAAGCAAATCTGTGAAGAGGCATTTGATCCGCGCCTGGTGACGGTTGTCGAGGGCGGGCGCGCCGAGAACGAAGCGTTGCTCGATGAGTGCTGGGACAAGATCTTCTTTACCGGTAGCGTTCCGGTCGGCAAGCTCGTCATGGAGCGCGCAAGTAAAAACCTTACGCCCGTGACGCTTGAGCTGGGCGGAAAGAGTCCCTGTATCGTGGATGCGACGGCAAACTTGAAGGTTGCGGCACGGCGTATCGCCTTTGGTAAGTGGCTCAACGTGGGGCAGACCTGCGTGGCGCCCGACTACCTACTGGTCGATGCGCGCGTGCACGATGAGCTGCTGGACCTTATCAAGGAGGAGGCCCGCCGTATGTTTGGCGAGCATCCGCTCGATAACGAGGATTACGGGCATATCGTCAACGCCAAGCATTTTGCGCGCGTGCGCGGGCTGATCGATCCCGATAAGGTCGTGCTTGGAGGCACCGCGCGGGAGACTTCGCTGAAGATCGAGCCGACGATTTTGGACGGCGTGACCCCCGATGACGCCGTGATGCAGGAGGAGATCTTCGGTCCCATCTTGCCGGTGCTGACGTTTGAGAGCCTAGACGAGGCCGAAGCGTTTATTACGGATCGTCCGACGCCGCTGGCCCTGTATATCTTTAGTCAGGATCGCGCAGTTCAGCAGCGCTTCGTGCGTTACGTGCCATTTGGCGGTGGCTGTGTCAACGACACGATCATGCACTTGGCTACGAGCCATATGGGCTTTGGCGGCATGGGCGCGAGCGGTATGGGGCAGTACCATGGACGCGAGAGCTTCGATACGTTTAGCCACAAGAAGAGCATCGTGAACAAGGCAACGTGGCTGGACGTGCCATTCCGCTACGCTCCTTACGCAAGCTGGAAGCACAAGTTCGTGCGCATGTTTGTTCATTAGAAAAGGGCGCAGGTAATACGAACAAGTGTTCCTATTACCTGTATTTTGCGTTAGACTACTGTTATGGAGCACGGATGGGCCAACTCCCTTTAGAAGGGATTTGGTATGAACGTAAGCGATGTTATTTCGTTATTGGCGTTGTTGATTGCGGCTATCGAACTCGGTCTGTTTATCGGCCGAATGAAATAGCCGCCCCCGCGTAAGCGAAGACGGCCACTTCTCACGATGAAAACGTGTATCGGAGTTGGCAAGACCCGCGGCAACGGGTGCCATCCGTGTTCCTATCTTATCTGCAAGCGTTCTGTCGCGCAAGCGTTGAGGCAAACGATTGAAGGACGCAGACAGGATGTATTTGTGTCCGCGCGAGTTCGTAGACTTCTCTATAAGGTTAAACGCCGGTTTATCCGGCCGTTAGGGGAGCTGCTATGTACGAGCCTTCACGTGTTCTTCTGTCATTTCACATTGCAGGATTTCAGTATGCCGATGGCGCCTTGGTCCTGGGCGATCTTAAAGCGGGCGATAAGCTGACGCTGTGTGCCGAGCGCGATAATCCCCATGACCCTGAGGCGGTTGCGATCTATTACGGCAACACCAAGCTTGGCTATGTTCCGGGAAACGAGGTCGGCCCGCTGTCCTTGATGATGTATTACGGCCATGAGGACGTATTTGAGGCCCGCGTGCAGTAGGTTGCTCCCGAGCGCAGCCCGTGGCATCAGGTGCGCGTTGGCCTCTACGTGGTGGACGCTCGCTAATCGGCAAGGGAGGCGGCCATGTTTGATGGCGATGATCTGTTCGATCTGACAGACGATCCGTTTGAGTGGGATATGCTACTCGATGACGATGAGTTGGAGCAGGATCGTAAGAAGCGCCAGGACAAGAACGCCCGGGGTGACGCTTCGAAAAAGCAAGACAAACGCCGCCGCGGACTGTTCGGCGGGCTCTTTGGATAACCGCCGCATCGCTGCGTCTGTATACTTAGCACGAGTTGAACACGTTGCGAAATGAGGACACAGACGATGATGTGGTTTACCGCCGACTTGCACCTGGGCGATACGAATATCTTGCACGACATGGACCGGCCGTTTGGCTCGGTCGAGGAGATGAACCGCAAGGTCATCGATGCCATCAATGAGTGTGTGGCGGCGGATGACCGTCTCTACATCCTGGGAGACTTTACCTATCGTTTGCCCCTAGCGGATGCCGTGCACCTGCGCGAGCGTATCGAATGCAAGAATGTGACGCTCATCCGTGGTAACCATGACGGCGACTGGGAAGATTCCGACGTACCGCAGATTTGGGAAGACGTGCGCGATTACCTGGAGATTGCTCCCGGCTATGCCAAGGGCCATCGTCTGGTTATGAGCCACTACCCCATGCTCAGCTGGAATGGTAAGGCGCGTGGCGCCATCATGCTACACGGGCATATCCACAGCAGGGGAGACCGCACCAACGCGCGCAACCGCGATCGCGAGCGCCCTATCTTTCGCTACGATGTCGGTCTCGATGCCAACGAGTACAAGCCCGTAAGCCGAGACCAGATCTTGAGCTTCTTTGGGCTATAGGGCGCCCAAACCACCACAAAGGGGACAGGCACCTTTGTGGTGGTTCTGGCGCCGTTGCCATTATGGCGGCGGCGCCTTTTTTGTCCGTGCGGTGCGGTAGAGTGTAGGCGGTTGAAATTTGCGTCCATCGAGGAGCTGCTATGAACGAGATCAAGTGCCCGCATTGCGGCGAAGTGTTTAAGGTCGATGCGTCTGGCTATGCGGATATCGTCAAGCAAGTACGCGATGCCGAGTTTTCGCGCGACCTGGATGAGCGTGTGAAGGCAGTCCAGCGCGAGGGCGAGCAGGCGCTGGAGCTTGAGCGTTCGCGTTCGGCGTCTGCCCTGCAGGAGGCGGAGTCTCAACGCGACGCTCAGCTTGTCGAGCAGAAGAACGCTGCGGCGCAGGAGTTGGCACAAGAGGCTGCCAAGCGCGATGTCGAGCTTGCCGAGCTGCGCGCCAAGCTCGAGGGCGCTGCCGCAGAGCGCGAGAGTGCAAGCCAGCGCGCGGCGGTTGAGGCCCGCGCCGATGCTCAAAAGGAGAATGCCGAGCTGCAGCGCGAGATCGACAACTTGCGTGCGCAGCTGGGGCGCAAGGATGACGAAGCCAAACTCGCCGAGGCGGCGGCACGCAATGCTGCTCAAAACGACCTGTCCGCACGCGACGCTCAGATTGCCGAGCTGCAGGCCAGGCTCGCCGCGGCGGACAAGGCCCAGGAGATGGCGCTTGCCGCTGCCGCGGCAGAGTCGCAGCGTGAGCTCGATGCCGCTCGCAGCGAGGCCGAGCGCGCGCTTGCTGACTACCGCGCGACGGTACGGGAGAAGTTTTCCGCCGCAAAGGCTCAGTTCGAGCAAGAGGCCGAGGGCCTGCGTGTCCAGCTGCGCGAGCAGGAACTGATGGCAAAAATGAACCTGTCAGAGGCGGTCGCCGCGGCGGAACGAGAGCGCGATGAGGCACGTGCCAAGCTGACGAGCGAGCTGGCGGTGCGCGATTCTCGCGAGGAGCAAGCCAAGGCAGCACACGAGCTCGAGCTTGCGCAGGCCAAGCGCGCGAGCGATGACCTGATTCGCTACAAGGATGAAGAGATTGAGCGTCTTAAGGACATGAAGGTCCGCCTGTCTACCAAGATGGTGGGCGAGTCGCTCGAGCAGCACTGCGAGACCGAGTTTAACCGTCTGCGCATGACGGCGTTTCCCAACGCGTACTTCGAGAAAGATAACGATGCGTCCGAGGGTACCAAGGGCGACTTTATCTTCCGCGAGTGCGACGCGAGCGGCAACGAGGTCATTTCGATTATGTTCGAGATGAAAAACGAGAACGACGAGACCGCGACCAAACACAAGAACGAGGACTTCTTTAAGAAGCTCGATCACGATCGTCGCCAGAAAGGCTGCGAGTATGCGGTGCTCTGCACGCTGCTCGAGCCCGAGAGCGAGCTCTATAACGCAGGTATCGTCGACGTGAGTTACCGCTATGAGAAGATGTACGTGATTCGTCCGCAGTTCTTTATTCCCATGATTACACTTCTTCGTAACGCCGCCATGGGTTCGCTGCGCTATAAGCAGGAGCTGGCGGAGTACAAACAGCAGAATATCGACGTCACGAACTTCGAAGCCAAGATGGAAAAGTTCAAGAACGATTTCGGCCGCAACTACGAGATCGCGAGCCGCAAGTTCCAAACGGCGATCGATGAGATCGACAAGACGATTAGCCATCTGCAGAAAACCAAGGAGGCGTTGCTGTCCTCCGAGAACAATCTGCGCCTAGCCAACAAGAAGGCCGACGATCTTACCATTCGCAAGCTCACGTGGGGCAACAAGACCATGAAGGCGGCGTTTGACGAGGCACGCGGGACTGCGACAGAGACAAACGATGAGCCAGCCGAGGCAGATTCGTATGAGGTCGAGGATGCCGAGTAAGGCATAGCATATAGTGCAAAAGCGGGGCCGCTGGCGATGTTGCCAGCGGCCCCGCTTCGTTTCGTTCCATTGTGCCCGGCTAGTCCTCGAGCAGGTCCTCGATAAAGCCGACGCGGTAGTTTTTGAAGATGACCTCGCCGCCGTCTTGCGTGGCATCCAGGTCGACATCGCCCATGATGCCAAAGTCGTGGTCGCCATCCTCGTCGGCAAAAATCTGGTGCACGTGCCACACGTGCGCGGTCTTCTCGTCGGACTCGTCGATGGAAAACATCGCGGCGCTGCGGGCATCTCCGTCGGTGAGGATTTCCTCGTGCTGCTCGTGGTAAGCGTCGAGTGCTTTTTGCCAGCGGATATCGCTCATGCCCCAGTCGTCGTCGAGCTCGCCCAAGTCGCGAACGTGCTCGCGGGCGGCAAGGGTCACGCGGCGGAAGAGTGCGTTGCGCACCAACAGCGTGCAGCCGCGGCGGTCCGCCACGACCTCGTCGATGCCCTGCGGCGTCGCAGCATCGAGGGCTGCCGGGTTGCCGGCGTTTTCCCACTCGTCCACCAGGCTCGAGTCCACCGAGCGCACCACAAAGCCCAGCCACGAGATAATGTCGCGCAGGCGCTCGTCGCGCTTCTCGATGGGCACGGTACGGTCGAGTGAACGGTAGGCCTCTGCCAGGTAGCGAAGCAAAATGCCCTCGGAGCGGGCGATGCCGAGCTTTTGGATATAGCCCTTAAAGTCGCTCGCGCTCTCCAACATGTCGCGCAGGACACTCTTGGGTGAGAGCTGGTAGTCGTTGGCCCAGGGTACTTCTTGGCAGTACTTGTCGAAGGCGGCATCGAGCAAGTCCTCGAGCGGCTTTTCGTAGGTGACATCCTGGATGCGCTCCAGGCGTTCCTCATAATCGACGCC
>CABUZE010000061.1 GCA_902495955.1 uncultured Collinsella sp.
CTACTTTCCTAAGGATATGCTCTGCATCATCGACGAGAGCCATGTAACGGTGCCGCAGATCCGCGGCATGCACGAAGGCGACCGCTCGCGTAAGGTGACGCTGGTTGAGCATGGTTTTCGTCTGCCTTCGGCACTCGATAACCGCCCGCTTCGTTTCGATGAGTTTGAGGCGAGGATTCCCCAGTTCATCTACGTTTCGGCCACGCCGGGCGACTATGAGCTGCGGGTTAGCCAGAACGACGTTGAGCAGATTATTCGTCCGACCGGTCTGCTCGACCCCAAGATCGATGTGCGTCCGGTTCGTGGGCAGATTGACGATCTTGAGGACGAGATTCGCGAGCGCGTTGCCCGCAAGGAGCGCGTGCTGGTGACCACGCTCACCAAGCGCATGGCTGAGGACCTGACCGACCATCTGCTTGATGCCGGCATTAAGGTCAATTACATGCACTCCGATACAGCGACGATGGACCGCGTCGAGATCCTGCGAACGCTGCGCGAGGGAAAGATTGATGTTCTCGTTGGCATCAACCTGCTTCGCGAGGGTCTAGACCTTCCCGAGGTCTCGCTGGTGGCAATTCTCGACGCCGACAAGGAAGGCTTCTTGCGCAACCGCCGTTCGCTGATTCAGACGATTGGCCGTGCGGCCCGCAATGCCGACGGCGAGGTCATCATGTATGCAGACGTTGTGACCGATTCGATGAAAGAAGCCATCGAGGAGACACAGCGCCGTCGCGAGATTCAGATGGCATATAACGAAGAGCATGGCATTGTGCCCAAGACGGTCCGCAAGGCCATTAACGACATTTCGAGCTTTATTGCCGAGGCCGAAAAGACTGTGGGTTCGAAGGGGCGCTCGAGAGGCGATTCGCTGGGTCACGGTGCGTTCTATACACCCGACGAAAACGGCGAGGGCGCCGCGCCGGAGACGGCGGCACCCGAGCAGACGCTTGCCGAGCAGCTAGAAGGGCTACCGCATGACGAGCTCGTGCGGATCGTCGAGACCATGGAGGAAGACATGCGTAACGCTTCCGCCGCCATGGACTTTGAGGAGGCGGCGCGTCTGCGCGATGCCGTCGTTCAGATTCGGGCGATGCTTGAGGGCGCATCTGAGGACGAAACGATCGAGCGTTTGCGTTCGCAGGCTCGCAAGGGCTCTACCTTTGCTTCGGGCAGAAAACGCCAGGGTGCACGATTCAGGAAGTAGCGAACAGGCCCCGAGTCCCCTGTGGAGCTCGGGGCCCGTGTCGTTCGGACGCGAGAGTTTGTGCACTAGAGGTCTGCTATCAGCGCCTCGGCGCAACGGATGCCGTCGGTGGCGGCACTCATGATGCCGCCGGCATATCCGGCACCCTCGCCGCAAGGGTAAAGGCCCGGAGTCGACACGGCGTGGCATGTTCGATCGCGGGTGACGGTGACCGGGGAGCTCGAACGCGTCTCCACGCCAGTTAGGACCGCATCGGGGCGGTCATAGCCACGCAGTTTCTTACCGAGCAGGGGGATTCCCAAACGAAGCGACTCGACGATATGCTGCGGGAGGGCATCGTCGATCGCCGTCCAGGTCACGCCAAGTGGATAGGTTGGTTTTACCTTTCCGGGCGCCGTGCTGGCGCGCCCCGCAAGGAAATCTCCGACGAGCTGTGCCGGCGCGTTCCAGTTGGAGCCACCCAGGCGATAGGCGGCTCGCTCGCAGACGCGCTGGAGCTCAATGCCTGCGAGCGGATCATCGCCGGGAAGGTCGTCAGGTGTGACGTTAACGAGTAGGGCGGCATTTGCGTTGCGTCCGTTGCGAGCATTGAGGCTGGCGCCGTTGACGCACAGATGGCCCTGCTCGGAAGAAGCCGCGACAACCTGTCCGCCGGGGCACATACAAAACGAGAACACGCTGCGGCCGTAGGGGAGATGGGCGACAAGCTTATAGGGGGCTGCTCCGAGTGCCGGGTGTCCCGCCGAAGGGCCATATTGGGCACGGTCGATGTCGCGCTGAGGATGCTCGATGCGCACACCCATGGCAAAGGTCTTTTGCGCGAGGGTTACGTCATGTTCTTTGAGAAGCTCGAATACGTCGCGGGCGGAATGGCCGCAGGCGAGAATGAGGTGCTTTGTGGCGATTGTCTCGCTTGTGGTTTCTTGGGGCGGTTGGACATCGACGCCGGTGATGGCGCCAGATTCATCGGTTCGAATATTGACGAGCTTTGTGCGATAGCGGACGGTTCCACCGAGCTGCTCGATGCGCTGAGAAATGTTGGTGACGACGGTGGGTAGGATGTCGGAGCCAATGTGCGGCTTGGCGTCCCACAGGATGTCGCGAGGTGAGCCCGCTTTGACGAAGGTCTCAAGAATCAGTCGATGGGCAGGATTCTTGGTTCCCGTGTTGAGCTTGCCGTCCGAGAAGGTCCCTGCGCCGCCCAGGCCAAATTGGATATTGCTTTCGGGGTCGAGGATACGCTCCTTAAGAAAGAGATCAATCGCTTGCGAGCGGCGAAGTGCGGGGTCGCCGCGCTCGATAAGCAGGGGTTTAAGGCCCGCTTCGGCAAGGGTCAGGGCGGCGAAGAGACCGGCGCAACCGGCGCCGACAACGACGGGACGCCCCTTGGGTGCATTCGGGACAGGGCTGGGGAATGAAGGGGCCTCGCCGTCTACCATGCGGATGCGCGAGCGGTTGCGCTCGGCGACGCGGTCGACCATCTCCTGCTCGAGTCGGGAGCTTGTCAGCTCAACTCGAAAGCTCAAAATAAAATGGACATCTCGCTTTTTACGGGCGTCGATTGACTTGCGATGGAGCTCAATGGCTTTAATCTGGGAATCCTCGCATCGCAGGGCTCGTTTGACGGCGCGTCTGCCAATAGCAAGGCAGGCAGTTTCGTCGCCGGCCTCATCGAGTGACGCGTGGACTTGGGTGATTTCGATCATCGAGGTCTCCTTAGATGCAAGAAAGAGGCCGCCCGGTGTCCCAGACGGCCCGAATGCGTTTTGATTATAGACTGCGCGGCTATAGGCTGCTTGCAGCGCGAATACCCGAGATCCAAGCCCACGCAAGGTTGAAACCGCCGCAATCGGCATCGATGTCGAGCGTCTCGCCACAGATGTAAAGTGGGGCGCCTGCCGCGTTGCTCACGCAGAGGTTGGGAACTGAGACGCTCTCGATAGGCACGCCGCCGCGCGTGACCTGGGCCGAACGCTCCTCTGTCGTTCCCTCGACGTGCAGCTTAAAGTGCTTGAGGATTGAGACTAGATGGATGACGTCGTACGACCCGGGGTGGCACTGTTCGAATGCGGTGCAGACAACGTGAGAGAACTGCGGGGCGAGCATGCCGTCGAGCCAGCGGGGGTCGCGGGGTGAAAAGCCGCCGAGCAACGCAACTCGCTGATTGAGCATGTCGAGCAACTCGTCTTTGGAGAGGTCGGGGAAAACGTCGAGCAGAATCGTGTCGCCGCGCTGGACGCGACGGGAGAGGTTAAAGGCGGCAACGCCTGAGATGCCAAAGGTTCGGAAGAGCACTTCTCCGTCTTCGCGCCAGAGCTCCTCGTGATTGCGGGTGAGCGTCAAACGGGCGCGGACGCGCAGGCCATCCAGCGTCTTGAGCGCAGTCTGGTTGCCGAAGACCGATGCCGACACAGGGCAGAGGACGGGATGCTGCGGTGTGAGGGAAAGATTGAACGTCTTCGCGATTTCGACAGGGCTGCCGCCCGTAGCGATAATTACGGCCTTTGCCTGCAGCGTCCCGTTCTTGCGAGGGGTGTCGGCGAGCGCCTTCCGAAGTGAGCGGACCTCCGATTTTCGGTCGTCGTGCTTTTTTGCCTTGAGCGCCCGCGCGGGACGGTCTATTTTGAGCACCCAGCCCTCGGGGCCTTTGAATGCCGAGGCAACGTTTGCTCCACAGATCAAGGTGATACCCAGGTGGTTGCAAGCGTTGAGAAGCGCATCGCGCACCGATTCGGCACGAAGGGAGCGCGGATACAGGCGGCTCTCCTCGGAGGTCGTCATGATGCCCAGCGAGGAGAAGAAACTGCCGAGCTCTTGCTCGGGCCGGGGACCCATGACGGATTCGACGAATGCGGGGTGGTTGTACCGCTGGAAATCAATTGATTCGTTGGAAAGGTTGCAGCGGCCGTTGCCGGTCGCAAGGAGTTTAAGGCCGCAGGCAACATCGCGCTCAACGATGCAGACGCTTTTGCCTGCGCGTGCGGCCGTAATGGCGGCGGCGAGACCCGAGGCCCCGCCGCCGATTACCAAGACGTCATAGGAGGCGTTTGTGTTCACTTAGGCCTCGGCGGTCTCGTGCGGGGCAATGGCCTCGACGGCAGAGACGGCTTGGGGCAGCATACCGTCGGGCAGTGCGGTCTCAACCTCGCCCTTGTCGCAAGCCTCGGCGAGTGCCGGATTGATGGGAAGCTGCCCTAGGATCTCGAGGTTGTAACGCTCGGCGACCTCGGGGAGCTTGCTCTTGCCAAAGACCTCGATCTTCTTGCCGCAATCGGGGCACTCGATATAGCTCATGTTTTCGACGATTCCCAGAATGGGGACGTTCATCTTCTCGGCCATGTTGACCGCCTTGGCGACGATCATCGAGACCAGATCCTGCGGGCTCGTGACGATGACGATGCCATCGACGGGCAGCGACTGGAAGACAGTGAGGGCGACGTCGCCCGTTCCCGGAGGCATGTCGACCAGCAGGTAGTCGATGGGGCCCCATGAGGTTTCGCTCCAGAACTGCCTGATGGCACCAGCGATAACCGGACCGCGCCAGAGGACGGGGTCGGTTTCGTTTTGGAGCAGCAGGTTAGAGCTCATAACCTTGACGCCGTGCTCGGAGATTTCGGGCAGCATAAGGTTGCCGAGGGCGTGGACGTGACGTCCGCTCATGCCGAACATCTTAGGGATGGAGGGACCGGTAATATCGGCATCGAGGACGCCGACCTTGTGACCGTGGCGGGAAAGCTCCGTGGCGATGGCGCCGGTGACGAATGACTTGCCGACGCCGCCCTTACCGGAAAGTACAGCGATAACGCGCTTGACCTCGGACAGCGTATTCTCCTCAAATTGCGACGGCGACGTTTGCCCGCCGGCTGCCTGTGCGTGCTCGCAACCCATGTTTGACTCCTTTGTATATGTTGGGGCCGGAGCCCCGCGGTGTGACACGAGCGTCATTGTACCCTCGTTTGCGAGCGGGAGTCATTCATGATGCGTGGCAGGCGATCGACGGTATTCGAAAGGACGGACCGAGCGTGCAGTCTGCGGCGTCAGACAACGCAAAAGGTCTGCGAATCTTGTATTACGAACATCTGTGCGCGTCGAGTGCGCTAAACTCATCGTCAGTGTGATTTGAAGTTGTAGGAGGCAAGGAGCTTCCATGTCTGATTCTTCTATCGTTATTCGCGGCGCGCGCGAGCATAACCTGCGCGATATCGATGTTTCCATTCCGCGTGACCAGCTCGTGGTCATAACCGGTCTTTCCGGATCGGGCAAGAGCTCACTGGCGTTCGATACCATCTATGCCGAGGGCCAGCGCCGTTACGTCGAGAGCCTTTCGAGCTATGCGCGTCAGTTTTTGGGCCAGATGGACAAGCCCGATCTGGACTCGATTGACGGCCTGTCGCCGGCTGTTTCGATCGATCAGAAGACGACGTCCAAAAACCCACGCTCGACGGTGGGCACCGTAACCGAGATTTACGACTATCTGCGTCTGCTGTTTGCTCGCGTGGGAACGCCGCACTGTCCTGAGTGCGGTCGTGTCATTGAGCGTCAGACGACCGATCAGGTCGCCGATAAGGTGCTGGCGGCGGGGGAG